>NZ_BAAJLX010000011.1:0-143275 GCF_057543495.1 Colwellia sp. SU-HH01217
TTCGTTTGGGTTGCCCCTTGGAACTGGATGCGCATTCTAGACAGTTTTGATTTTTCGTCAACCTTTTTTTGCAAATAATTAAAAATAAATACAAAAGCGAACAATATTCATACGAACCGCGTTTTCATTGGCGTTTAAACAAACACATCAATCAAAAAACGACCTATAGTTTCTGTTTCATATTCTACTTCATGATATGTTTCTTTATTTAACTATTAACAGTGAAAGTGTTTTTTTATCATAAATTATCTATTTTTTGCTAAAATAAGTTTATATTTTAGTTATCTAGTTATTTTTTTGGAGGCAGTTATCAATAGTAACCAATTAACAAATATTAATGGTCGTGGTTATCGCGGTATTTTCCCTACAGTCGCTAACTCTGTTTATATTGACCCATCAGCTATATTAGTTGGTGATATTACTTTGGCTGAGGACGTAAGTATTTGGCCACTCGTTGCAGCTAGGGGTGATGTAAATACTATTACTATAGGTGCAAGAACGAATATCCAAGATGGTACCGTACTTCATGTTACCCGCAAAAGCGCTGGAAACCCTGATGGCAATCTTTTAGCTATTGGCGAAGATGTTACTGTTGGACATAAATGTATGCTGCATGGGTGTGTATTGGGTAACAGGATTTTAGTAGGCATGGGCGCAATCATTATGGATGGTGTGATTGTCGAAGATGATGTGTTTATTGGTGCGGGTTCTTTAGTACCTCCTAATAAAGTACTAAAGAGTGGCTATCTATATGTTGGAAACCCCGTAAAACAAGTGCGTTTACTAAAAGAAAATGAAGAAAGCTTTCTTAAACAGTCAGCAGTAAATTATGTCGAGCTAAAAAATGATTACCTTAAACAGCAATAACTATCTCATATCGATATGAATACTATTGCCTTCTAGTTCATTTTTTTCAAGCCACAACTCTACAACTTCTTCCAAGTCATATTTAGTGCAGCTATCAATTACCCCTAATTTTTTTAACTGCATTGAGTGGAAGAAGATGGTAGTTATCTGTCCAGATATTTGGGCTGTAAAACACCAAGCATCTTCTTTATCATTAAAAGCTAGATCGTCATTAAATAACACAGCTTGATTCATTGTTATTCTGCCATTATCGATTTTCTTAGATCATTAATAATAGTTTCTACTTCAGGTTTAACACCATTCCATACTGAAAAACTTTCAGCTGCTTGCCCGACAAGCATACCTAAGCCATCAATAAGTCGCTCAGCCCCATGCTCTTTCGCCCAAATTAAAAAAGGGGTTAACTCTTTCCCATAAACCATATCGTAACATACTAGTTTAGGGTTAATGAGTGATGTTGGTATAGGGGGAATATTACCTGTTAAGCTTGCAGAAGTTGCATTAATGATAACATCAAATGCACCATTAACTGTTTCTTCAAAGCTTGATGCCGACAAAATTGAACTATTGCTATCAAAAGAAAATTGCTGACAAAGATCTTCGGCTTTACTCACGGTACGATTTGCAATAACAATCGCAGAGGGTTGTTGTTCAAGTAAAGGAAGAATAACGCCTTTAGCTGCACCACCCGCCCCAAGTAATAATATTCTACTGCTTTTCAATACCACTTGGTTACGCAGAAGATCTTGAACTAAACCAACTCCATCAGTATTGTCACCGAAAATTTGCCCTTCTTTAAAGGTAAGGGTATTAACTGCGCCTGCTAGCCTAGCTCTTTCTGTGAGATTGTCACACAGTCTTAATGCATCTTCTTTAAAAGGAGCTGTAACATTGGCGCCTTTACCGTTAAAAGTAATAAACTGTTTAACCTTCTCGGTAAATTCACCAATTTCAGCTAATTCACTTTGATACTTTATCGTTATACCTTCATTTTTTGCAAAAGATTGGTGGATATAAGGCGATCGAGACTGCTTAATTGGGTTTCCGTAAACTCGGTAATGATCCATATGTAATTCCTTTAATAATATTATTTTGCTAATTATTGACTAACCAATCACGCGGAACTAAATACTCGTCAAGTTTTGCTTCATCACTACCGGCTTCAGGTTGATAATTATACTCCCAGCGAGCAAGCGGCGGCATAGACATTAGAATAGACTCAGTTCGACCTCCTGATTGCAAACCAAAAAGCGTACCGCGGTCAAAAACTAAATTAAACTCTACATAACGGCCTCGTCGGTATAGTTGAAATTGTCTTTGTTGCTCAGTAAATGGAGTTGCTTTTCGTTTATTAACAATAGGGACGTATGCATCAATAAACCCTTGCCCAACTTCAGCAATGTAAGCCAAGCAAGTGTTAAACTCCCACTTGTTGAGATCATCAAAGAATAAACCGCCAACACCACGAGTTTCATCACGATGTTTTAAATAAAAATACTCGTCACACCATTTTTTATAGTCGTTATAAACATTATCACCAAAAGGTTCACATAGATCACTGGCCACTTGGTGCCAATGCTTAATATCTTCATCTATCGGATAAAAAGGGGTTAAATCGAACCCACCACCAAACCACCAAACAGGTTCTTCACCCTCTTTTTCTGCAATAAAGAAACGAACGTTCGCATGAGATGTTGGTATATGAGGGTTTTTCGGGTGGATAACTAAAGATACACCGCAAGCTTTCCAAGTACGTCCAGCAAGCTCTGGGCGATGTGCAGTTGCAGAAGGGGGAAGTTTATCACCAGAGACTTCTGAGAAATTCACTCCTCCTTGTTCAATCACAGAACCATTAGTTAACACACGAGTACGTCCGCCGCCCCCTTCTTTTCGTAGCCAGCTATCTTCAATAAATTTACCTGAACCATCGGCCTTTTCTAATGCATCACAGATGTTATTTTGTAGAGATTGTAAAAAATCAATTACTGTATTTATATTCACGTCACTCATGGGCGAAAAGTTTCTCCTGTTAATGCATCTATAATAGTTGATGGCTGTGTAAAGCCTAAGGTATTACCTTTGATGATAAAATCTACTGTTGATGCTAATGCTTGATTGTTCTCAATTGCTTGCCACGTATCTGCAGGTGTTTCACCTGTTAAGTTAGCACTGGTTGACACTATCGGTTTATTAGTTTGTTTACATAAAGCAACCACATCTGGCTGATCAGTTACTCGAACGGCAATGGTATCAAACTGACCTGATAACCATAATGGTGTTAGTTTATTTTTAGGTACGACTTGTGTTATGCCGTTTGGCCAACGAGATAGTACTTCAAACCGCTTATCTTGAGGTATTAAACTGTCGTCTATATAAGGTAAAAGTTGTGAATAATTGGCTGCTAATAAAATGAGCCCTTTACTGATTGGGCGTTTTTTTAACATTAAGAGCTTTTGTACCGCAGCTTCATTATCAGGATCGCAGCCTAAACCAAATACGGCTTCGGTAGGATATGCAATAATCCCCCCATCAAAAAATACATCTACAGCACTAAAGTTTTTCACAAATTTCTCTTATTGCTAACTCCAAAAAACAGTATCTTACCAAAAGCTACAAATTAACGCCTAACATTACTGTATATTTCATTAAGAAAAACTTCATCATTCCGTATTGAACTAAACAAGGTTATAATTACAGGCTTTCTTACTTAACCTTGTTTAAATAAACATAACTGAACTTTACTTTCTAAGGGCATAATTTCATGACAGTCGGTATTATCATGGGGTCAAAATCAGATTGGCCAACAATGCAGCATGCGGCAGAAATGCTAGATTTATTGGGCGTAGCGTATGAAACAAAGGTTGTTTCAGCACACCGAACACCTCATTTGCTTGCTGGATATGCCGAAAGTGCGAAAGACAGAGGCATTAAAGTTATTATTGGTGGCGCAGGTGGCGCGGCGCATTTACCTGGCATGACAGCCGCCTACACCAGTTTACCTGTATTAGGTGTTCCCGTTCAATCAAAAGCACTAAGCGGCCAAGACTCTCTTTTATCTATTGTTCAAATGCCAAAAGGCATTGCGGTAGGTACTTTAGCAATTGGTACTGCTGGCGCTGCCAATGCAGGCCTTCTTGCGGCACAAATCATTGGTACGTTTGATGCTCAAATTCAACAAAATATTGAAACGTTTAGAAAAAATCAAACTCAAACTATTTTAGATAACCCTAACCCAGCAGAATAAATAACCCATGAAAAAAGTTCTTGTACTTGGTGCCGGTCAGTTAGCTCGAATGATGGAGCTGGCTGGAACACCTTTAAATCTTGATATTAAGGCATTTGATGTTAGAAATCATAAAGTCGTACAACCTATTAGCCCAGAACATGAATATGGGGATTTAGCACAAGGAATTGCTAATGCAGATGTTATTACTGCTGAATTTGAACACGTCGACCATGACACCCTAAACGAATGTGAAGCATCAAAAAAGCTCTACCCTAGCAGTAACGCTATCAAAATTGGTGGCGATAGACGCCTTGAAAAATCACTACTTGAGTCATGTCAGGCTGCTAACGCCAAACATCATTTTGTTAATAGCAAAGAAGATTTTGATGCCGCCATAGTAAAACTTTCATTACCTATAATCTTTAAAAGTGCATTGGAAGGTTATGATGGTAAAGGACAGTGGCGTTTAAAAACGGCAAAAGATGCTGACACCATTTGGCTTGATATGGCTAAATTTTTAAGCGAGGCAAAAAGCACTCAAGCTATAGTTGCTGAACAGATGATACCTTTTGATCGTGAAGTTTCTTTAGTTGGCGTACGTCGTCATAATGGCGATGTCGCTGTCTATCCATTAACGGAGAATCACCACACTAATGGTATATTAAGTGTTTCTGTTGCAGCTACGGTTGATCATCTACTCCAAAAACAAGCAGGCGAAGTATTTAAAGCATTGTCTGATAAATTGAATTACGTTGGTGTAATGGCGATTGAGTTTTTTCAGGTAGGTAATGAGTTGTTAGTTAATGAAATTGCACCTAGGGTTCATAATTCAGGTCATTGGACGCAACAAGGTGCCGACACTTGTCAATTTGAGAACCATTTACGAGCAATTTGTGATTTACCTCTTGGCAGTACCGCACTTGTTCGCCCTTCTGCAATGATTAATATTATCGGAGAAGATACTGTTCCAGATGAAGCTTTGGCTATCCCGAGTGTTAGTATTCATTGGTATAACAAAGATAAACGTGCTGGTCGTAAGATGGGACATATAAATGTCAGTGGCGATAGTGAATTAGTTTTAGCTCAACGTTTAGTTAAGTTATCTTCTTTATTATCTCAATCAGCATTTCCAGATTTAGCCGATTTCGCCAAACAATACCTTGCGAAGCGATAAAATAGTAGAACAGGTTACAGCCTAATCATAAAAAAAGACGCTTTTCGCGTCTTTTTTTATGATTTTTGCATAGCGGAGCATTTTTTATTACCACATTGGTATTTAAGACCCGCAGCCATATTCCTCTTTAGCAATAAAGGAAAACTACATTGTTGGCAAACCCCTGATACGGGTTGATGATTGACGATAAATTTACATTTAGGGTAATTATTACAAGAGTAGAATGTTTTACCATAGCGGTTAGTTTTCTCGAGTAACTCTCCGTCATTCCCTTTTTGTGCGCACTGCGGACAGGCAACATTAACATCGTCTTGATGATGTGTTTCTTCAATATGATGACAATCAGGATAATTAGTACAGCCAATAAACATGCCATATCGACCTTGTTTAACCGCTAAATTATTACCGCAAAGCGGACATTCGCTACCAGCAAGCACATTATCTTCAATACGTTCGTGTTCGACAATCGGTCGAGTATACTCGCATGCAGGATAGTTTGAACAACCTAGAAATGGACCCGACTTACCATGTTTAATAGTGACTTGCGAGCCGCAATCAGGGCACACTTCATGTGCTTTCTCGAGCGCATGTTCGTGACGGGTAAATAAAGGTTTATCTGAATCTGACATAATATCCTCGCGATTTAACAAAGCGTATTATGTCATGCTTCATAGTCTTGTTTACAGCAATTTAATGTAACGGCCCTTCTTGCTCATCAAAAATGAGATCTTCCATTTGTGAATAAGCGTTTTCTTTACCAGGAACATTGAATAGCACCATTAATACAACCCATTTTAAATCGTCCATAGAAAAATACTGCGTATCAAGCTCCATCACTCGATCAATCACCATTTCTCTAGTGGTAAAATCAAGCACATTTACTTGCTCAAGAAACATCAAAAATCCTCGACACTCAGTGTCTAACAATTCCATCTCTTCTTGCGTATAAATACGGACAGATTTACCAACAGTACGGGTTAAATATGGATATGCATCATTATCTTGTAATGCGGCTAGTTTTTCTAACCAGGCAAGTGCTTTATAAATTTCATCTTGATGAAATCCTGCACGGGTTAACTCATCGGTAAGTTGGTCATGATCAACCATTACCTCAGCTTCACTATGAATATAGTTTTCAAAAAGGTACATCAATATATCAAACATAACTAGCCCCTATTTAATCGAATATAGCCTCCGGGTACAGCCACAACGTGCCCCTTTAACTCAAGTATTGTTAATCGGTTTAGTACTTCCTCAATAGGTAACTTACTCCGAGAAACCACAATATCAATTGGAGTGACTTCATATTCAACACTAGCTAAAAACGGATCGTTAAACAAGTCTTGTTGGGAACTTTTTTCTTGAACAATTATCGGCTTGGACTCAATTGTTGATATTGCAAACTCTTCTACTATATCGGCAGCGTCTTCGACAAGTTTAGCTCCTTGCTTAATTAACCAATGACAACCTTTTGCAAAAGGGTTATTCACCGAGCCAGGCACCGCATATACATCTCGTCCCTGCTCTAGTGCACAACGAGCGGTAATTAACGAACCGCTTCTTATTTCCGCCTCAACAACTAACACTCCCTGACATAAGCCACTAATAATTCTATTTCTTTTAGGGAAATGTCCAGCTCTAGGTAAAGTACCGGGAATAAACTCACTCACCATTAGTCCGCCCGCATCTAAAATATCTTCTCTTAGCTGTTTATGCCTTGACGGGTACACTTGATCTAATCCTGTTGCAACAACAGCAATAGTATTTCCTGCACGCTTTAATATCCCTCTATGAGCTGCTGCGTCAATACCAAGAGCCAAACCGCTGGTAACAGCAATCGAGTGCTCTGATAGTTGATAAGCTATTTTAGTCGCAATATCTCTACCACTTAAAGTAGCTGATCGACTACCAACTATGGCTAATTGACTAACATTTAATAGCTTGTTGTTACCTTGAGTGAATAACACTAACGGGGGATCGTAGATTTCTTTAAGTAACTTAGGGTAGTCGTTATCATCAAAACTGACAATATTCATTTGATGTGATGAACTATTGGCAATAATGTCAGCCACTTTCAGCCAATCGGGGTGCTCAAACGCACGGTATTGTTTTTCCGTTAAGTTATTTTGCTTTAACAGCGTTGGAGATTCAAATAGTTGAGCTAAGCCGTGTTGCTTAACCAGTAATATCTTTTTGTGAACGGCCAACCGAGGTACAAACTTTAAGGCGAGCCAATATTCTAGATTGGTTTTTGACACTGTCTTCTCCTTAAGAACAGCTTTTTAATATTTTTATCCTTAAAAATATATACAGGGATACTTGTCTTACTGAAAGGGCAACCAACTAAGCTATTGTTAATAGCTTAGTTGGTTAATTACTTATGGTGTGGTAATAATATCTTTTAATCTAGCAGGTTTGTTCGTTGTTAAAATTAACGCCATACTAGTTTTTTCGTGTAGCTTAAAGACCATGATTCGACCAATTTTTTCTTCTGGCATATCGTAGTCTTCTTCACCTAACTTATTCCAACGAGAAACATCACTCTCATATCGAGGACCGTTACTGGTTTCTACAACACTTTTACTTTTACGTTGTATCGCCATAACATCGCCTAAACGAATATTATGTTCTTTTCCTCGGTTAATCATCACAACTTCTAACTTACCAAACTCTCTATTATCGCTGTTTGACTGGATAATAGCGCCTCGTAATGATTCATCTGCGGCTCTCATGGTAAATGATGCAGGAAGTAGTTGCCCTTCATTGATTGGCACCACATAACTGCCAGCACGAATCTCACGGTTTGCAGAATTTACATAAAGCGTCGCCGGCTTTTTATTCGCCATGTCGCCAGCTTTAATCGATTGAGATGTACCTACAAGCGTTGCTTCATAGCCTAAAGACTCTTCCGTTTCAGGATCGATAATCTCATCGCCTTTTTGGTAAATGCCGTACGTTTTTCCAAGCTCTAAATCATCATTAACATAAACATTAAAGCCTTCAGTACTCGACTTATAACCTTCATCACTACCAATAACATACGGTAGCGTTTCTAGCTGCTCTTCAGTAAACAAATTAGCATAGTGAATATAAGGCGCGATAACTTCTAAAGGTAACACTTCAATCGGTTCAGACTTAATTGTCTCTCTAACCTTAGGTGTCCATTTATAAGTTGGCTTCTCTTTAACAACAATCGTTTGTTTTACTGGAGGTAAAGGTTCTACAGCTGAATTATCCACTTCAGGCTCAACAACAGGTTCAGGCTCTGGCTCAGGAATAGTTTCCTCAACGATAAGCATTGGTTCACCTTGCTCATCATAGACCAGCGTTAGAACATCACCTGGATAAATTAGGTGAGGATTCGATATCTCAGGGTTTAAACGCCATAATTTAGGCCACAACCAAGGTTGATCAAGAAATACTGTTGAGATGTCCCAGAGGGTATCACCTTTTTCAACAGTATACGTTTTAGGTGCATCTTCATTTAAAAGAAGTTCATCGGCCACCGAAATTAGGGGCAAAGTACAAAAAGTTAGCGAAATTAATATTTTTTTTAGCATATTGCTGATCCATTTTAATGCTTTTAGCTTAAACCACTATTATTAATTATATTTAATGGCTAAAATTGAAACATAACACTCTATAAGCATTATCGCTAATTAATTTGCAATATTATGACAATTTTAACTGTATTAAGCTTCCCCGATGAAAGATTACGCACTAAAGCAACAGAAGTTGCTGAAGTAAATGATGAAATTAGAACCATAGTTGATAACATGTTTGAAACTATGTATGAAGAAAACGGCGTTGGTTTAGCTGCAACCCAAGTTAACATCCATCAGCGCATTGTTGTGATGGATGTCTCTGAAGATAAAGAAAACCCATTAGTATTAATAAACCCCGAAATTATTGAGAAAAGTGAAGACACCTTTATCAATGAAGAAGGTTGTTTATCTGTACCTGGCTGTTATGCAAAAGTTGACAGACACGAAAAAGTGACGGTAAAGGCGCTCGACCGTGATGGTAAAGAATTTACTTTAGATGGAGATGAACTATTAAGTATTTGTATCCAGCATGAACTTGATCATTTAAATGGTATTTTATTTGTAGATTATTTATCACCATTAAAACGTCAACGTATAAAAAAGAAGTTAGAAAAAGAAGCACGTTTACAAAACAAATAGGAATTCACTTGTCACAACCTTTAAGAATAATTTTTGCAGGCACGCCTGACTTTGCCGCTAAGCATTTAGCGGCATTAATCAATTCTCATCATCAAATTGTTGGTGTGTATTGTCCTCCTGATAAACCCGCAGGGCGTGGCAAAAAATTAACAGCCTGTGCAACCAAAGCACTTGCGTTGGCTAACAATTTAACGGTTGAACAGCCGGTTAACTTTAAAACAGAAGAAGCGCAGCAACAGCTTGCCAGTTATAACGCAGATGTCATGGTTGTTGTTGCCTATGGATTATTATTGCCTGAATTAGTGCTAGCAACACCTCGTTTAGGATGTATTAATGTTCACGGCTCTATACTGCCCAAATGGCGAGGAGCCGCCCCAATTCAGCGTTCATTAGAAGCTGGCGATAAAGAAACTGGGGTAACTTTAATGCAAATGGATAAAGGTCTTGATACCGGTAACATGATATTAACGGCACGTTGTCCTATCACTGCAACAGATACTAGCGCTAGTCTTTACGAGAAACTCGCCGAGTTAGGTCCACAAGCATTATTAGACACATTAGCATTAATGAGTGTAGGAAACTATCCGCAAACCCCACAAGACAATAACGCTTCGACTTATGCCGATAAACTCGATAAAACAGAAGCAGAGCTCGATTGGCAGTTAAGTGCTGACATATTAGATCGAAAAATACGCGCTTATATTCCTTGGCCTGTCGCCCAGTTTTCATTTGGGGATGAAAAATCAGCCGTACATCGAATTAGAGTTTGGCAAGCGAGTCCGGTAATGAATAATGGTAGTAATCAACCTGAAGGTACTATTATTTCTGTCGATAAGTCAGGTATTCTTGTCGCAACAAAAAATAGTGCTTTACGCCTTGAGGTTATTCAACTTCCAGGGAAAAAAGCACTGCCAGTGAGCGATATTTTAAATGGTCGCGCAGATTGGTTTAAAGCAGGCCAGTTAATTAATGGCCAATTCAAAGAAGCTAATACCGATAAAAACATTGCCAGTAACGAAGGTTTAAAATGAGTTCAAATATTAGAGCTTTAGCGGCTAAGTGCGCGTATGCTGTTATTGATCAAGGCCGGAGTTTATCTGACGAGCTACCTAAGCAACAAGATAAGCTTGAAGGTAAAGATAAAGGATTGCTGCAAGAAATTTGTTATGGCGTATTGCGGTATCTGCCTGAATTAGAAAATGATGTTCGTGGTTTAATGAAAAAGCCATTAACAGGTAAGCAACGGGTTTTCCATTTTCTAATTTTGGTAGGGGTCTACCAAATAAAATATACTCGAATTCCTGATCACGCCGCAGTGAGTGAAACTGTTGCCGCAACAACCCAATTAAAAAATAAACATTTAAAAGGCCTAATAAACGCCGTTTTAAGAAGTTATCAACGTAATGTAAATAACGAACAACAAGATGCTAAAAAGCCTCTTGCTGATGCGATAACATACAACCACCCTGGATGGTTTATTAAAAAAGTACAAGCAGCCTACCCTGACCAATGGCAAAACGTATTATTGGCCAACCAAGAAAAACCACCGATGTGGTTAAGAGTCAATCAACAGCATCATCAAATAGACGAATATAAAGTCCTACTTGAGCAAGTAGACATTGAATATCAATACACAGATGAATTATCTGGTGCAATTGCCCTTACCAATCCTGTTGATGTTAACAAACTTCCTGGTTTTTATGACGGTTGGGTATCTATTCAAGATGGCGCAGCACAACAAGCCGCACGCTTACTTGATGCGCAACCTGACGACACAGTTCTTGATTGTTGTGCAGCACCAGGAGGGAAAACATGCCATATTCTAGAGCGTACCCCTAATGTTAAGTCAGTCACCGCTGTTGATATTGAAGAAACTCGTTTAACTCGAGTACAAGAAAACCTCGACAGGCTTAACTTAACTGCCCATGTTATTGCCGCTGATGCTGCAAAACCAGAGACTTGGTGGAATAAAGAGCCCTTCGATCGCATTTTACTTGATGTGCCTTGTTCGGGCACGGGAGTTATCAGAAGACATCCTGATATTAAATGGCTCAGGAAAGCCAAAGATATTGATACATTAATCTTATTGCAGCAGGATATTCTTAAAAACATATGGTCTTTACTTAAGCCCGGTGGTACTTTGCTTTATGCAACTTGTAGTATTTTACCCGAAGAAAATAAAGAGCAAGTGAGCAAGTTTATTGCCAACCAAGCTGATGCTGAACTTATTGACTTTTCAAAAAGTGAAAACAGCACTGGCTGGCAAATTCTACCTCACCCAACAAAGCAAAATAATCCCTCAATGGATGGGTTTTATTATGCCAAACTAAGAAAATCACTTAACTAACTGAAGCTTAATAATGAAAATAATAATAATTGGTGCAGGTCAGGTAGGCGGAACATTAGCTGAAAACTTAGTAGGTGAAAACAGTGAAATAACCATTATTGATCTCGACAGCAAACGCTTGCGCGAATTACAAGATAAAATGGATTTACAAGTCATTGCCGGTCATGGTTCACATCCAGATATTCTGAAAAATGCAGGTGCAGAAGATGCTGACATGGTAATTGCCGTCACTAACGACGATTCTACTAATATGATGGCCTGCCAAGTCGCCTATTCGTTATTTTCAACCCCAACAAAAATTGCCCGTATACGCGCTAGCCAAATATTAAAATACAAAGAACAGTTATTTCATAATCACAACATTCCTGTAGACCATATTATTGCCCCTGAGCAATTGGTTACTAGAGATATCGCGCACTTAATTGACTACCCCGGCGCATTACAAGTTTTAGAGTTTGCCAATGGGAAAATAAGCTTAGTAGCCGTTAAAGCTTATTATGGGGGGTTGTTAGTTGGTCATGCTTTATCAACTTTAAAGGAACATATTCCCAATGTAGACACACGAGTCGCTGCTATTTACCGAAATGGGAAGCCGATTAGGCCTCTTGGCACAACAGTAATCGAAGCAGATGATGAAGTGTTTTTCATCGCCGCCAGTATTCATATACGAGCGGTAATGAATGAATTACAAAAACTTGAATCTGCTTATCAACGTATAATGATTGCTGGTGGCGGTAATATAGGCGCAGGTTTAGCAAGTATATTAGAAGATAATCACCAAGTTAAATTAATAGAGCGCTCTACAAGTAGAGCAAAAAAGCTCGCGTCTGAATTAAAAAACACCTTAGTCTTTACCGGTGATTCATCTGATCAAGAACTATTGCTTGAAGAACATATTGATCAGTTTGATGTGTTTATCGCGGTCACAAACGATGACGAAGCCAATATCATGTCTTCATTATTAGCAAAGAAACTTGGCGTCCGTAAAACGATGGTATTAATACAGCGCGATGCTTATATTGATTTGGTTCACGGTAGTGGGATTGATATTGCGATTTCTCCTCAACAAGCAACTATATCTGCCCTGTTAACTCATGTTCGCAGAGGGGCAATTAATAATGTCTATAGTTTACGTGGTGGTGCAGCTGAAGCTATTGAAATTGTTGCCAAAGGAGATGAAAAGTCTTCAAAAGTTGTGGGCAAAGAAATTAGATCGATCAAGTTACCACCAGGAGCTTCAATTGGTGCAATAGTGCGGGGAAATGAAGTGCTCATTGCCCACTCTGACACAGTTATTATGGAAGAAGATCACGTTATTCTGTTTTTGATAAACAAACGTTACATTTATGATGTTGAAAAACTATTTCAAGTGGGTGCAATTTACTTTTAGAACAATGATAAGTTTATACCCAACACTGGCTAGCTTTTCCAAAACGCAGGCGTAAACAACACCAATAAAGTAAAAATTTCTAAGCGCCCAAATAGCATCGCTATCACTAAGACCCACTTACTAAAGTCGCTAATTGATGAATAATTAGCGGCTACTTCACCCAGCCCTGGACCTAAGTTATTCATACAAGCAGCTACAGCGGTAAAAGCAGTGATATCGTCCATACCGCCAGCAAGTAATAAAAGCATACAAATTACAAATACTGCGGCATAAGCTGAAAAGAACCCCCAAACAGCCTCAACCACCCTATCAGGCAGCGCCTTATTGCCTAGTTTTATCGAAAATATAGCTTTGGGATGGACAAGCTTATTTAGCTCTCTTAATCCTTGCAAGTAAAGCAGTGTTATACGAACAACCTTCATACCGCCACCTGTACTACCTGCACAACCACCAATAAAGCTGGCAAATATTAGTAAAATTGGTAACAAAGTTGGCCATGCCGCAAAAGGAACCGTATCAAAAGGTGTTGCAGCAAAGCCAGCGGTAGTACTAATGGAAACTGCATGAAATAAAGCTTGTTCGAATGCTTGGTCGCTGTTTTCATAAATGTTATGCCACATTAAAACAGCAAAGCAAATGAGAGTAAGTACCACCTGAATTGCAATAAACACCCTAAATTCAGGATCGTATATGTAGTTTTTTAATGATCTGCTTTGAATAACCGCGTAATGCAATGCGAAGTTAATACCAGCAATAATAAGAAAAAACACACAAACAAAGTTAATCGCTGAGCTATTAAAATATCCCATACTTGCATCGTGCGTAGAAAAACCGCCAATAGCAATGGTAGAAAATGCATGACAAATAGCATCAAAACCAGACATTCCAGCAAGCCAATAGGCTATGGTACATAAAATAGTTAATGACAAATAGATATACCACAAATGCTTTGCGGTATCGGCTATTCGGGGGGTCATCTTAGAGTCTTTAACCGGACCAGGTGTTTCTGCTCGATAAAGCTGCATACCACCAATGCCTAACATAGGTAGTACAGCAACAGCTAGTACGATAATCCCCATACCACCTAGCCATTGTAATTGCTGACGATAAAATAAAACTGAATGAGGCAAACCATCTATATTATTTAGTATAGTTGCACCAGTAGTGGTTAAGCCGGAAAATGATTCAAAGATGGCATCGGCAAGGGAGAAGTTGGGTTCGTCTAAAAGAATTAAGGGGATTGCAGAAAAACTCGCTAAAACGAGCCAAAAAAGTACAACAATGAGAAAACCTTCTCTTGCTCTTAACTCCCCTTTTTCATTGCGATTGGCGTACCAAAAAATCCCACCGGTAATCAAACAAAACAAAAAGGCCATTAAAAACGGGACACCACCGCCGTCTCGATATAATAAGGAAACGAGTGCTGGTGGTAGCATGGTGACACTAAGCAATGCCACTAATAAACCTAAAATACGTATGATGTTTTTATATTGCACGTTATTATTATCTATTATTGAGACATATTCATTTAGGGTTTATTTTTTATCGACAGACTTTAATACCAAAGTACCTGACGATAATGTTTGTAACTGTTTGGTAATCACATCAAGCTTGGCACATGGAATGGCTAAGGTAAACAAAACACTTTCAAGATAATTTTGTTCAATCACCAAACCACCTACTTGCTCAAGCAAATATAATACATCGTTTACCTGAGTATATTGACACGCTAAGCTTTTGTGCACCATAGGTATTTTGGTTGTTGATTGCAAAAACTTCAGCGCTTGTCTAACACTTCCACCATAAGCTCGTTGTAATCCACCTGTACCTAGCTTAGTACCACCAAAGTAACGAACGACAACCGCACATACCTGCCCTATACCTCCGCCTTGTAAAACGGCTAGCATAGGTCTGCCTGCTGTGCCAGAGGGCTCGCCATCATCAGAAAAGCCATAACCTTGACTATTGTCAGGAGCACCCGTTAAGAACGCGTAACAATGATGATTCGCTTGAGGGTGAATACTTTGGCACTGTTTAATTAAAGCTTTTGCTTCTTCTGATGATTGGCAAGGCGCTAAATAGCAAATAAAACGACTGCGGTTAACAAGAGTTTCATCTTCGACTTCGTTAATGGCAACTTGAAACTCTTTCAACATTACATTTAGCCTAACTCAAGATCTCGTGTCATATTTTCATTATGCGATTGATGAACAATAATATTATCTTCAATACGAATACCACCAAATGGACGGAACTTTTCAATATTATCCCAGTTAACCATAGCCCCATTTTTAGACTGCTTAAGATCGGCTAATAAAGAGTTAATAAAATATAACCCTGGCTCAATGGTAAATACCTGATTAGCTTCAACAACTCGTGATGTTCGTAAAAACGGGTGTTGTTCTGGAGTATTGACATGTGTGCCCCGCTCATCTGCCATAAATCCCCCAACATCATGGGTTTGAAGCCCTAAGTGATGACCAAGTCCATGCGGGAAAAAAGTACCAATAATGCCGCTTGCTACCGCGGTATCTGCATCAACATTAATTAAATCAAACTCTGCAAGTACTTTTCCAATTTCACGGAAAGTAGCAATGTGTAAATCAACATAGCTCATCCCTGGTTTTAAGCCATCAACAGCAGTTAGCATTAATTGATTCATACGTGTAATTAAGTCAGCAAAGTGATCACGTTTAAAAGAATACGTACGTGTTATATCAGAGGCATAACCATGAAAATTTACACCAGCATCAATCAAGAAAGAGCGATGAGCTTGTGGAACCCCTCGGTCTAATGCTGTGTAGTGTAAAATAGAAGTGTTTTCATTTAACGCGACGATATTTCCATAGGGTGTTTCGTTCGCGGTAAGGTGCACAGCTTTAAGATAAGCCTGCTGAATATCAAACTCAGATAATCCCTGTAAAAAAGCTTCTTTCGCTGCCTTATGGCCTTTAACGGCTAATATGTTTGAACGTCTTAAACATTCTTGTTCGTAAGGCGTTTTATAAGCACGATAATAATGTAAATAGTTCAATGTCCCTTCAGGGTTGATAATGTCAAAGCCTAGTGCTTTTGCCACTTCAATATGACTACCTATATAGCCATACCCTTTTTTGTCGTAAGGTAACAGTTTTTCAACATCAGCTGGATTAGTCAGCACTTTGATATCAAAAAATTCATTCCAAAAATCGTTTTCAAGCTCAGCAACTTTATGCCAAAAATCAACAGGCTGATAGTAAATTAAACTAGGCTTATCGCTACCATTAATAATTAACCAACAGTTTGGGACATCCACTAGCGGCAACCAGTGCTTAAAATGAGGATTGACTTTAAATGGATATCCATAATCATCAAGAAACACTTTAATTTCTTGTCCAGAATGAATAACAAGACCCTCAATATTTTCTCGAGCTAAAACGTTAGTTGCTCGCTGCTGTAATTCGGCAATATGAGCGGGATAGAGTTTACTTAATGATGTCATGTTATTATTTCTCGGTCGGAGCTTATAGGTCGCATAATCATAGCATAGCAAAGATATATATTAACTTTTTGCACTTTAAAAAAATCGTCAAATACCAGTTAACTGTAAAGTTATTTTTCAGGTATACGCATGTTAATAACCTGATCAAATACTGAGGACGCTTGCCCGTCTCGTACTTGATATATTTGTTGATAAGCTAAGACACTTTTTACATATTCACGGGTTTCCTTGTAAGGGATCGTTTCTATCCAAATGTCTGCTGGTAAAGAGGTTCCACTTTTTAACCACGATTTAACTCGATAAGGTCCTGCATTATATGAAGCCGTTGCTATTATTTGATTGCCATCACTCATTTTAAGCAATTTTTTCAGATACTTAGTTCCTAGCTGGATATTGTTCCCCGAATCTAACAAACTTACTTTTTTCCTTTGTTTTTTAGCGAGTTGTTTAGCAGTATTTGGCATTAGTTGCATTAATCCTCTGGCTCCAACCGCTGAATGAGCATCAGGCATAAAAGAACTTTCTCGGCGCGTAATAGCAAATGCCCATGCGGGATTTATTTGTTGTTTGTTTGAATACAAATTTATCTTATCGCCAAATGCCTGTGGAAATCGTAAATCAACATCGTTTAAATAACCGACTCTTGATAGCGTGAATATTGCTCTGTCAAACCACTGCGCTTCATTAGCTAATTTTGACGCGACAAGCTTTTCCCTGTCATTGAGCGATCTAAGCCAAAAATTCCATTCCCGTCTCGCTTGATTGGCTCTATTTAAATAAAATAATTCAAACGCTCTTTTTGCTGCTGGATATCTCAGTACCGCTATTTTTTCTGTTTCGGTAATAGCGATTGGCTCATCTTGTAAGTTCGGAGGAAGGTTTAATATTTTAGCGGCTAAAAAACCATAATAATGTCGATTGGTCGCTAATGTTGATAGCAAACTATTTCCTTGCACACTATCGCCTGTCTCTCTCAATGCTCTAGCGTACCAATATTGCCACTGCAAGGCGTTTTTATAACGTTCGGGTAATGCCTTTAACTCATTAATTAGCCGTTGCCAATCTTGCCGCTTAATAATTTGTGATAAGCGAAACTCAACCATTTGTTTGGTTAATGAGCTCTTTTCAACTTTATCTAACCAATAAGTTGCTTGATCATGGTGTTTACTCGCTAGCGCCACGGCAAATTTATTGGTGATTTTTTTCTTTTGCTCATCAGTAAAGTTAAATGCTTTAATGGCTTTTTTATAGGTAGATAAAGCAAGTTTATTATTACGCCAAATAAGCCTATTTAAGCCATACACCATAATTTCAGCTTCTTTGGCTGACTTATTAGGAAAGCGACTTAAGCGATGAATATAAGATGGGTCTCTTCTTACCTTACGCCATAAATTACCCAAGTATCGTTCGTTTTCAGGTAGCAATTTAGTTAAATAAGGAATTAATGTATGTTTACCGCCATCTGCAGCTAAAGTCATTCTTTGCCACACTTTACTTGCTGTACGGTAACCTGCTTCTTGCCAGAGTTTAAATAACGGATCACACTTTTTGTCTTGCGACTTACCTACCACCCAAAGTTTCGTTACTTTAGGTAAAATAATACTTGCTGGCACGCCTGTATCTATTTGATACCGATAATTCATACAAGTTAATGGCACATTTGACGTTGGGCGGAAGTATTCTAAAAATAATTTTTTCTTGTTATTTTTAGCCAAATAATTTAACCACTTTTTTCTCAACGGCCAATCAAGGGGTGAAGCTCTATATTTTTTTAGGAATGCGTCGACTTCGCCCACTTTCGACAAAGACATTTGATCGATTAATATTTTCTGATCTAAATAAGGTTGGAGAGGATAATAATGTAGCTGGTTGTATAGCTCTTTAAATTTAGAACTCTCACTTTGCCATAACTGTTTTTCAGCTTGTTTGAATATTTTTCTTGTTTGAATAGGATCCGCGGCACTACTTTTTCCTGAGGTAAAGAAAATACTGAGAACACTAATTAAAACGACGGTCGCTGTCGTTGTTATCCGCATATTTTTCCCTATTTTTTGATTAAAGAAATAATAAATTTTCATACATTTGATCGCATTAACCAACATTCTATCTTCTTTGAATCAATATGAATATTTCTTTGCTGAGATTTTCTTCGGTTTTAGTTATTATTATCACTCTTTAATCATTGTTACTTTAGTTTATCACCCATGACCGACACTTTATTTGAACAAGCAAATCATCATTTAGATACTTTAGGCTTACGTTGCCCTGAACCCGTCATGATGCTTCGTTTGAAAATACGAAAAATTGCTTCAGGTGAAACGCTAACCGTTACAGCCGACGATCCGTCAACTACTCGAGATATTCCTAGTTTTTGCCGATTTATGGAGCATGAATTATTGGCAAAACAAGCTACAAACAAGCCCTATCAATATTTGATCAAAAAATCTTAACTGATTTTTAATCAACCTATTGTTTATAATGCATTTATTTTATTCTTTAGTTAGTGTTTAGTTAAAATTCGGGCAAAAAAAACGAGCTCAAGATCATATTTATCTTTCGAGCTCGTTATATCTTTTAGCCGCAATATTTAATTGTTGCTTAGCTTATTGCAGTACAGAAATATCAGCAATTGCTAAAAAGCTATTTCTAATTTGATTTAATAACGTTAAGCGATTTGTTTTAACAGCATTATCATCACTCATCACCATTACGTTGTCAAAAAAGTTATCAATCGACACTCTTAATGTTGCCAACTCATTCAGTGCGGCTTGATAGTTTTTATCTGCCAATAATGGCGTTACTTTAGTCTCAACTTCACTATAAAAATTTGCCAGCGCTTTCTCTTCATCTTCTTGTACAAGGTCATGATTAAAACTTTGATACAGCTCGCCATCAAATTTAGCTAAAATATTACCTACACGTTTATTGGCTGCAGCTAAAGTTTCAGACTCAGTTAACCCTCTAAAATAGCTGACCGCTTTTATACGCTTATCAAAATCTAGTGGTGCCGTTGGTTGTTTGGCAAGCACTGCTTGAATAACGTCAACACTAATGCCTTGCTCTTGATAAAATGCACGGAAACGCCCCATGACAAAGTCTATAACATTCGTTGCTGTATTTTCATTGCTAAGTTTGTCACCAAATAAGCCAATACTTTGCGTCACTAAATCTGCAATATCTAATGCTAAGTTTTTATCAATAATAATACGGATAATACCGATAGCAGCACGTCTAAGCGCAAATGGGTCTTTATCACCTTTAGGAGCTTGGTTAATACCAAATATACCAACTAAGGTATCTATTTTATCGGCTATAGCTACTGCGCAACCTATTTGTCCTTCAGGTAAGCTGTCTCCTGCATAACGAGGACGATATTGATCTTCCAGTGCTTGAGCAATCGCTTTAGATTCACCATCATTAATTGCATAGTATTTTCCCATTGTCCCTTGCACCTGAGGAAACTCTAATACCATATCAGTTAATAAATCAGTTTTACTGAGTAATCCCGCACGATAAGCATCTTGAGGATTTTCATTTAATTTAACTGCGATAGCTTCACTTAATTTTGCAATGCGTTCTGATTTCTCTTTTACTGAGCCTAACTGCTTTTGAAATAATACTGTTTCTAAGTTTTTAAGACGACTTTCTAAAGTCACTTTCTTATCTGTATTAAAGAAAAACTCTGCATCAGCTAATCGTGGGCGAATAACTTTTTCATTACCAAAAATTACTTGCTGTGGATCTTTACTCTCAATGTTTGCAACAAAAATAAACTTGTTAATCAGCTGGCCATTCTTATCAACAACTGGAAAGTATTTTTGATGATCTTTCATTGAATAAATAAGCGGTTCTGCTGGCACATTCAAAAAAGACTCATCAAAGCTACCAACTAATGTAACCGGCCATTCAACTAAGCCCGTGACTTCGTTAAGTAACTCATCATCAATTAAAGCTTCACCCTCAAGTTCTGTTGCTGTTTGTTTTATTTGCGCTAGAATTTGTTGCTGGCGCTGTTCAAAATCAACAACGACATAAGCTTTTTCCATTTCTGCTTGGTAATCGTTAGCATGCTTTATAGTAACTAAACCGTGGTGATGGAATCTGTGTCCAGTCACTCTGTTACTAGCGCTAACACCTAGCGTTTCACCATTAAGAATGGTTTCGCCGTACAGTAAAGTTAATGTATGAACAGGGCGAATAAATTGAGTACGTTCGCTTCCCCAACGCATTGGTTTAGGGATAGGTAATTTATTCAGTGCATTATTTACCATAGTAGGAATAAGTTCTGCTACTGTTTTACCTGTTTGCGTAGCACGATGTAATAACCACTCACCTTTATCTGTGGTTAATCGCTCAGCTTGTTCTATTTCAATACCATTTGATTTAGCCCAACCTAACGCAGCTTTACTTGCATTCCCTGCTTCATCAAATGCAACATTGGTTGCAGGCCCACGCTTTTCAATTGTTTTATCTGATTGTTTTTCAACAAGCTCTGTCACAACCACAGCCATTCTACGAGGCGTTGCAAACCAATTTATTGCACTATAAGATAATTCTGCATTATCTAACTGTGCTTGAATTTGCTCAAAAAAAGTTTCAGCTAACTTCTTTAGGGATTTTGGTGGTAATTCTTCTGTACCTAATTCTATAAGTAGAGTTTCAGTTGTCATTATTTTTCTCCACTCTTGGCTTTTTCTTCATTTTTACATAGCGGAAAGCCAAGCTCTTCTCTAACAGAGTAATATGCTTGTGCACAAGCTTTTGATAGTGTTCGAACTCGTAATATATAACGCTGTCTTTCCGTTACAGAAATAGCATGACGAGCATCGAGTAAGTTAAAAGCATGTGAAGCTTTCATTACCTGTTCGTAAGCAGGTAACGGTAAGTTATTTTCAATTAATTTTTGGCTATCTTTTTCACATTGATCAAACATTTTAAATAAGGCATCTACGTCTGCATGTTCAAAATTATAAGTTGATTGCTCAACCTCATTTTGATGGAACACATCACCGTATAATACTTTACCCATAGGTCCGTCTGTCCATACCAAATCATAAATGCTATCAACATCCTGAATGTACATGGCTAAACGCTCTAAGCCGTAAGTAATTTCACCTGTTACTGGTGCACACTCTAACCCGCCTACTTGTTGAAAGTATGTAAACTGGGTAATTTCCATCCCGTTTAACCAAATTTCCCAACCTAGTCCCCAAGCACCTAAAGTGGGTGACTCCCAGTTATCTTCAACAAAACGAATGTCATGAACAAGTGGATCTATTCCCAACTCTTTTAATGAATCAAGGTAGAGTTGTTGAATATTAATAGGTGAAGGTTTTAACATCACTTGAAATTGATAATAATGTTGTAACCTATTTGGATTTTCGCCATAACGACCATCTGTAGGACGACGACATGGCTGAACATAAGCACTGCTCATCGGTTCTGGACCGATTGATCGCAAAAAGGTCATTGGGTGAAAGGTTCCTGCCCCAACTTCTAAATCTAATGGCTGTACAATAACACAGCCTTGACGCGACCAATAATCTTGCAATTGCAAGATAAGCCCTTGAAATGTATTGATATTAAACGTACTCATGATTTTCAATATTCTCAATTATTGTTAACAAAAATGCCCGATATGATGACCGGGCATTAAATTATATTTTATAACTATTACTTACACATCTAAGTTTGCAACTCTTAGTGCATTCTCTTCAATAAAGTTTCTACGAGGCTCAACATGATCGCCCATCAAAGTAGTAAATAGTAAATCTGCTGCAATAGCATCTTCAATGGTTACTTGCAGCATACGACGAGTTTCAGGATCCATTGTCGTTTCCCAAAGTTGCTCAGGATTCATTTCACCCAAACCTTTATAGCGTTGTATGTATTGTCCACGTTTTGATTCAGCCATTAACCAGTTAAGTGCTTCTTCAAATTCTTCAACAGGTTTAACTTTCTCACCACGTTTAACATAAGCCCCTTCTTCCATTAAACCATTAATAGCTTCGTTTAATTTATTGATAGAAGTAAACTCTTTCGATTGCACTATGTCATAACCACAATCATAAACTTTATCGATACCGTGCTTTCTTACATTAAAGCTTGGGTAATAAATACCACGTTCACTGTCGTGTTTTACTTCAACACTATAAATTGAACCATTACCATCTTGATTTTGTAATTGTTTAATTAGGTTATCAGCCCACAAATCTACCTTAGCTTTATCAGTAAAATCATCAGCAAATATTGTAGAGCTATAAATCATCTTTTCTAGTATATCTGCAGGTATTTGACGCGACATTTTTTGAATCGTTTCATGGGTTTTTCTGAATTGAACAACAAGTTGTTCTAATACTAAACCTGATATCGCAGGCGCTTCTTCATTCACATGAAGTTCAGCATTTTCTAGTGCTAACGTAGTTAAGTATTCCGTCAAACCATCATCGTCTTTAATATAACGCTCTTGCTTACCCTTTTTAACTTTATACAGAGGTGGTTGAGCAATAAATATATGCCCTCGCTCCATTATTTCAGGCATTTGACGATAGAAGAACGTTAGTAATAATGTACGAATGTGCGAACCATCGACATCGGCATCGGTCATGATAATAATATTATGATAACGCAGTTTTTCTGGATTATATTCATCACGTCCAATACCACAACCTAGTGCAGTAATGAGTGTCCCAACTTCTTGTGAAGATATCATTTTATCAAAACGTGCTTTTTCTACGTTAAGAATTTTACCTTTCAATGGCAGTATTGCTTGGTTTTTACGGTTACGCCCCTGCTTAGCTGATCCGCCAGCAGAGTCCCCTTCCACAATATATAGTTCAGAAAGAGCAGGATCTTTTTCTTGGCAATCGGCTAGCTTACCAGGCAAACCAGCAATGTCTAACACACCTTTACGACGAGTCATCTCACGAGCTTTACGTGCAGCTTCACGCGCTCTTGCTGCATCAACAATTTTCATAATTATTGTGCGAGCAATAGCAGGGTTTTCTAATAGGTATTCACCTAACTTTTCACCCATTGCTTGTTCTACTGCTGTTTTAACTTCAGAAGAAACTAACTTATCTTTTGTTTGAGATGAAAATTTAGGGTCTGGTACTTTCACTGAAATTACCGCAGTTAACCCTTCTCTTGCATCATCACCCGTAGCACTTGTTTCAGCACCACCTTTACCTTTCTTATTTAAGCCTTCTTTAACCATATAAGAATTCAACGTTCTTGTTAACGCTGTTCTGAATCCGCTTAAATGTGTACCACCATCTTTTTGTGGGATATTGTTAGTAAAACAATAGATATTCTCTTGAAACCCATCGTTCCATTGCATTGCAACTTCAACAATAATTCCATCATCTTTACTTAAATCAAAGTAAAAAATTTCATCATTCACAGCTGTTTTATTGGTATTTAAATAATCAACGAATGCTTGAATACCACCTTCATAACAGTAGTGTTCATTTCTTCCTTCACCACGTTCATCAATTAAACGAATAGAAACGCCTGAATTTAGAAACGATAATTCACGAATACGCTTAACAAGTAAGTCGTAATGAAAAATAACATCTGAAAACGTTTCGCTACTTGGCCAAAAACGAACTTCAGTACCTGTTTGTTCACTTTCACCCACTTCAGCAAGAGGAGCTAATGAATCACCATTTTCATAAAACTGTTCGTATAATTTACCTTGGCGACGAATGGTTAACTGTAGCTTTTCACTTAAGGCATTAACTACCGAAATACCAACACCATGAAGACCACCCGATACTTTATAGCCCGAGTCTTCACCACCAAATTTACCACCAGCATGAAGTACCGTCAAAATAACTTCAGCGGCAGAAATCCCTTCCTCAGGATGGATATCTGTAGGAATACCTCGACCATCATCTTTAACAGAAACTGAACCATCAAGATGGATTTTAACAACAATCTCAGAACAGTGGCCTGCTAATGCTTCATCAATAGAGTTATCGAGTACTTCAAATACCATATGATGTAATCCACTTCCATCATCAGTATCACCAATATACATGCCAGGTCTTTTACGAACAGCATCTAATCCTTTTAGTACTTTAATACTATCCGAACCATATTCATTTTCTACAGTCATAGCTTCAGCCTATTCATTCATTGTTATTCGTTGCCAATATTAACACTAGTCAACATCAGAAATCTCTAATACTTCACCATGTTTCACGTGAAACATCTTATAATTCTTGTTTGATGAAACCAAAGGCTTCAAGGCAAACTGGTCAATTGCAGTAATTATTACCTGACAATTTAATTCATTAATCGCTTTTGACAATAATGTTCGAGAGTTAATATCTAACTCAGCGCCTATATCGTCTATTAATAAAATTGGTTTTACTCGATTAACTTTCTCAATTAATTTAGCTTGAGCAAAAGTTAACGCCAATAAAAACAACTTTTGTTGCCCTCTTGAAAGCAACATATCAATGGATGTTCTATTTACGAGAAACCTAACATCAAACTTTTGGGCTCCATATAAACTGAACCCATGTTGACGCTCTCGTTCATGGTTTTCTATTAAAACTTCACTTAGCGGTTTCTTTTGATGCCATCCCTGTAAATATTGAACAGTTATTTTGTCAGTTAAGCTTGGCAATAATAATTGCGTCCATTTTTCTAATTCTATTTTAAGTTGATCTATATATTCACTGCGACTTCGAGCAACCGATTCACTTTGCTGACAAAATATATCAGTCCAATAGTCTAACATTGAATGACTACTAGCTGATCGTAAACATGCATTTCTTTGCTTTAATACCCTAGAAAATTCACGCCATTGATTAGAAAACTCATGTTTCACGTGAAACAAACCTAAATCAATAAAGCGACGTCTTTCTTTTGGACCACCGAAAAACAACTTAAAACTTTCAGGTGTTACAATTTGAACTGCTATATTTTTAGCTAAATCAGACAACCGAGATTGACGTTCACTATCAACTTTAATATCAGTAACACCAGAAACTAAGTCCCTACTAATACCTAATTGTCTTTGTTCAAAATCTTTAATACTAACAACAAACTTAGTATTTTGATGATTTACAATAGTATTTACTTTACTGGTTCGATAAGACTTACCATGACCTAAAAAAAATATAGCTTCTAGTAAACTACTTTTACCACTACCGTTTTCACCGACGATAAAATTGTTGTCACAATGAAAGTTTATCGCCTGCCCATTAAGGTTTCTAAAATTTTGCGTAACTAATTTTAATACACTCATATATATAATTTATCTATTAATAAATAAGTGTGTAATAAAATAAAAAATATTATCAACAACTAGAGCCTCATCGGCATAACAACATAAAGCGCTTCACCAGAATCAGAACCTTCTATCACTACACTACTGTTAGCATCTGCAAGGGTAAATTTAACGTTAGCGTCTTTAATAGCACTTAATACATCTAAAACGTAACTAACGTTGAAACCAATTTCTAACTCGTCATAAGGAAAATCTATTTCAATTTCCTCCTCTGCTTGCTCTTGTTCAGGATTGTTAGCAGTAATTTTTAATAACGAATTGGCAAAATTTAAGCGTACACCTTTAAATTTTTCATTAGATAAAATAGAGGCACGAGAAAGTACTTGTCGTAATTGGTCTTTATCAGACTCCATAACTTTATCGCCATTACGAGGTAATACTCGACGATAATCTGGGAAACGGCCATCAACTAATTTACTGGTAAACGAAAATTCAGAATCAATGATGCGGATATGATTAGATCCTAAAAATACTTGAACCTCTTCATCAATAGGATCTAATAAACGTATGATCTCTAAAATGCCCTTTCGCGGAACAATAACTTGTCTAGCCGGTAGCGATAATGAATCATTTGAAATTTTACAAATAGCAAGACGATGACCATCTGTGGCAACTGAACGAATTTCATTGTTTTCAGTTTCTATAGACATACCATTTAAATAATACCTAACATCCTGATTTGCCATAGAAAAATGAGTGCTTTCTATTAATCTAAGTAATTCAGACTTTAATAATTTAAATTCAACATCCCCTTTCCACTCTTCAATATTAGGAAAGTCTGCCGCTGACAAAGTTGATAAGGAATACTTACTTCGTCCAGTGCTGAGTTTAATTACATCAGCGTCAGATTCAAAAGTTAGCATAGAATTTTCAGGTAAACTTTTACAAATATCGAGAAGTTTCTTAGCAGGCACGGTAACTTTACCGTCTTGAGCTTGGTTCTCTATTTCTGCGTAAGCAACCATTTCTAACTCAAGATCGGTAGCAGTTAATGTTAATGATTGGTTGTTAACATCTAAAAGTATATTTCCTAAAATAGGTAATGTACTTTTACGCTCAACTGCGCCAGAAACCAATAATAATGGTTTAAGTAATAATTCCCTGTTTAATGAAAACTTCATTGAATTGCCCTATCTATTAATCTGATTAATTTTATCGTTATTTTTATTAAGCTATTTAAGAAGAAAGTGTTCTGATTAGATTAGAATAATCTTCTTTAATATCATGCGTTTCTTCACGTAAAGTTTTAATTTTACGACAGGCATGTAAAACAGTTGTATGATCTCTTCCGCCAAATGCATCACCTATTTCGGGTAAACTGTGATTAGTCAGCTCTTTAGATAATGCCATTGCAATTTGTCTAGGTCTAGCAACAGATCTGTTTCTTCTTTTAGAAAGCAAATCAGCCACTTTAATTTTATAATATTCAGCAACTGTTTTTTGAATATTGTCGATAGTCACTAACTTATCTTGAAGCGCTAGTAAATCTCTTAATGCTTCTCTAACAAAATCTATAGTGATAGAACGACCAGTAAAATTAGCATTAGCAATAACCCGATTTAATGCCCCTTCCAACTCTCTTACATTAGATCGTAAACGTTTGGCGATGAAAAAGGCAACTTCATCTGCTAAGTTAATATGACTCTCTTGTGCTTTTCTTTTAAGAATTGCTACACGAGTTTCTAGCTCAGGCGGTTCAATTGCAATGGTTAGTCCCCAACCAAAACGAGATTTTAGACGATCATCCACGCCATCTATTTCTTTAGGGTAACGATCACTGGTTAAGATTATTTGTTGATTACCTTCTAACAAGGCATTAAAAGTATGAAAAAACTCTTCTTGAGTTCGTTCTTTACCAGCAAAAAACTGAATATCATCAATTAATAAGGCGTCAACATTACGATAGTAATGTTTAAATTTTTCCATCGCATTATTTTGTAGTGCTCGTACCATATCCTGAACAAAACGTTCAGAGTGCATATAAGCTATTTTAGCGTTAGGTTTATTTAATAAAATACCATTACCAACAGCATGCAATAAATGCGTTTTACCTAAACCTGTACCACCGTAAATAAATAATGGATTATAAGCAGTACCGGGATTATCAGAAACTTGGGAAGCTGCAGCTCGCGCTAATTGGTTAGATTTACCCTCAACAAAGTTATCAAAAGTATACTTCTCTCTAACATTGGTTTTTTTGGGTAAATTAGTTTCTAATTCTTGAACTGTATTGTTGGTTGATATTACAGGTGTGGCCGCAGAAGAAGTTTCTGGTATAGCAGAATCTCCTAACGGTTTACTACCAACATCAAATCTTAATAATGGCGGGTTATCTTCATCATGCAATGAAACTAATTCATTAATTCTATTAACATATTTATCTCTAACCCAATCTAAAACAAATCGATTCGGGGCATAAAGAGTCATGATGTTATTATCAACAACACACTGTAGTGGTCGGATCCACATACTAAATTGTTGAGCGGGCAACTCTTCTTGTAAAACAGATAAACAACGTTGCCAAAGTAAAAGATCCACCCAAACTCCTGAAAATAGACACTACCCGAAAATATAAACATACCCGAGTAAGCTAAATGTAATTTTTATAATAAGGCTATTATCTCTATAGTTATCCACAAGTGCAATATTGATAATTGACTAATATTGAATTATTTATAAATAAACCGCTAAGCTGTTATAAAATAGATACTTTAATAATTTAAAATTAATAAAAAAGTGCTATTTCTTTAACCTGATTTATTCAGAAACTTCAAAAAAAATAGTCTATTTTATAAACATCTCGAGGTGTAAATGTTATAAAACTGTGGATACATCAACATAAAGTAAATATAAATCATTATATTTCAAGAGGTTAATTATATTTTTTTGATTTTTAACTATTTATTAGTATTTTAAACTGATCACAAGGATCCTTTTAACGATCAATTAATAAATCACTTAAATATATTCGTTGACAAAAGATACAACAAACTATAAAATTCGCCCTCTTTTTTAGACCAAGTGTGCTCATTAACGGCTGTTTTGCCAGGGCAACAACAACCGACGGATTAGCGTAATGAAAAGAACATTTCAACCTAGCGTATTAAAACGTAAGCGTAACCACGGATTCCGTGCTCGCATGGCAACTAAGAATGGCCGTGCAGTAATTGCACGTCGTCGTGCTAAAGGCCGCGCTCGTTTAAGTGCTTAATTTAAGTGCTTACTAAGCTTATAAAAAAAGTCTTTATTATAAAGGCTTTTTTTTTGTCTAATTTTTATCAGTAATTAAACAGTAGGTCTTTATTGTGGTTAGTTATAAGTTTGAACGGGGATCTCGATTATTAACCCCTGCTCATTTTCAAGCAGTATTCGCTAAACCCATTCGCTTTGGTTCAAGCCATATCACCATTTTAATTGCTGAAAATAAAAATCAAGAAAACAGATTAGGCTTAGCTATTGCAAAGAAGCGTGTAAAGTTAGCTGTTCAGCGTAATAGAATTAAAAGACAAATTAGAGAAAGTTTTCGTTTAAATCAGCACAATTTGCCCCATATAGATATGGTAGTCATGGTGAAATCTGGCACTGATAAACTAGAAAATAATGAAATTAATCGACAATTAGAAAATATATGGCGAAAAGTCATTCGACGTTTCAACGGCTAGCAATAGCATTAATAAATGTTTATAAACGCTGGTTAAGCCCTTTACTGGGTGATAACTGTCGGTTTCAACCAACCTGCTCTACTTATGCTATTGAAGCAATTAATCGCTTTGGTGTAATAAAAGGGTGTTGGCTAGCGGGCAAACGTATACTAAAATGCCATCCACTTAATGCAGGGGGAGAAGATCCCGTGCCTAAATCAAAAAAAGAGAAATAAATCTTATGGAATCCCAACGCAGTTTTCTGTTTATTGCGCTAATGGTGGTTACTTATTTGCTATATAGTCAATGGCAACTTGATAATGCACCGGTAATTGAACAACCAACCTATAACCAAGTAAGCAATTCAGGTGGTGATTCATCTGGTGACTTTATTCCAGAATCGTCAGATTCAACTAGTGCAATTAACAAATCCACAACTGCTACTGCCCACTTAATTAGTATTGAAACAGACGTACTGTCTTTAAAAATCAATACACAAGGTGGCGATATTGTTGAAGTTAAATTACTTGATTATGAAACAGAGCAAGGCGGAAATATTCCATTTACCGTTATGCAAAATGGTCAAAGCAAATATATTGCCCAAAGTGGTTTAACCGGCGCTAACGGTTTAGACCGAATTATTAAAGGTCGCCCGATTTACAGCACAACGGCAAAAAGCTTCGCTGCAACTGAAAATGAACCTTTAGTGGTTGATTTATCTTATACAGCAGAGGATGGATTATCGGTAACCAAACGTTTCACCTTTAATCACTCAAGCTATAGCGTAAATGTTGACTACCTTATTAAAAATAATACGGCCAACAATGTTTCAATGCAATTATATGCACAATTAAAACAGTCCACCAATGTAGACACTTCAAGTGGTTTAATTCCTACCTACCGTGGTGCTGCTTACTCTACTTCTGAAGATCGTTACGAGAAGTATGATTTTGAAGATATTCAAGATGAAACTTTAAACATAGCAACCCAAGGTGGTTGGGTGGCAATGCTTGAGCATTATTTTGTATCAGCTTGGGTACCTAAAGCTGAGGATACTAACCAACTTTACACACAATACACTTCTAATCGCGATGCTGTTATTGGTTTTAAAGCACCTGCTATTATTGTTGAAGCAAATAGTGAAGGCGCAACATCTGCAATTTTTTATGTGGGACCAAAAGATCAAGATATTTTAGAGAAAATTGCTGATAACTTAGACTTAACAATAGATTACGGCTTTTTGTTTATGATCAGCCAACCTTTATTTTGGTTATTAATAAAAATTCAATCTGTTGTAAGTAACTGGGGCTTAGCGATTATCGTGATCACCCTTATCGTTAAAGGGGCAATGTACCCATTAACGAAAGCGCAATATACCTCTATGGCTAAAATGCGCGAACTGCAACCTAAAATGACAGCACTAAAAGAGCGTTTTGGTGACGACCGTCAAAAAATGTCTCAAGGTATGATGGAGCTTTACAAGAAAGAAAAAGTAAACCCTGCTGGTGGTTGTTTACCGTTATTAATTCAAATGCCTATTTTCTTAGCACTTTATTGGGTATTTTTAGAAAGTGTAGAGTTAAGACACGCACCGTTTATATTCTGGATACAAGATCTTTCAGCAATGGACCCATACTTTGTTCTACCAATATTAATGGGTATTAGTATGTTCGTTATGCAAAAAATGCAACCGATGACTATTCAAGATCCAATGCAGCAAAAAATAATGCAATACATGCCAGTAGTGTTTTCAATATTCATGGCGTGGTTCCCGTCAGGTTTAGTGCTTTATTGGCTAGTAAGTAACTTGATTTCTATTGCGCAAATGAAAGTGATATTTAACGGCATTGAAAAAGCGAAACAAAAAACAAAGTAATGTTTATATCGTAGCGTTAAAAATTAAACATCAGGCGGCCACATGGTCGCCTTTTTTATGTCCGATAGTTTATAATGCTTAAGTCAAATTCTAGGAAGCCATTATGAATAAGCAAGTATTACCCTCACATCACCAAGAAACGATTGCCGCACAAGCCACAGCACCAGGAAGAGGTGGTGTAGGTATAATCAGAATTTCAGGACCCGAAGCAATTCAAGCGGCGAACGTTATTTTAGGTAAAGTGCCAGAAGTAAGAAAGGCTGAATATTTACCTTTTAAAGACAGAAATAATCAAACGGTAGATCAAGGGATAGCTTTATTTTTTAAAGCACCTAATTCATTTACCGGTGAAGATGTGCTCGAACTACAAGGACATGGTGGTCCAGTAATACTTGATATGCTATTGAAAGAAATTTTAGCTATTAGCAAAATTAGAATGGCCAAGCCCGGTGAGTTTAGTGAACAAGCATTTTTAAACGATAAACTCGATTTAACACAAGCAGAAGCCATTGCTGATTTAATAAATTCTAGCTCAGAGCAAGCAGCTCGATGCGCACTACACTCACTACAAGGTGATTTTTCAGTATTAGTAAATGAAATGGTCGAAAGTATTATCCATTTACGTATGTATGTTGAAGCTGCAATAGATTTTCCAGAAGAGGAAATTGATTTTCTTGCTGATAAAAAAGTCGTGACGGATCTAAAGACGATAATCGAAAAAGTTGAAAACGTCCGCAAACAAGCACAACAAGGCAGTATCATAAGAGAAGGTATGCGAGTAGTTATCGCAGGTCGCCCTAATGCAGGCAAATCGAGCTTGTTAAATGCATTAAGCGGCAAAGATACGGCAATAGTAACAGATATAGCAGGAACAACCCGTGATGTACTAACAGAGCAGATACATATTGATGGCATGCCTTTACATATAATTGATACTGCTGGCTTAAGAGAAAGCGCAGACAAAGTAGAACAAATAGGTATAGAACGAGCTTGGCAAGAAATTAACCAAGCAGACAGAGTGTTATTAATGGTTGATGCAACAGAAAATGACTCTGTAGATATAGATGAGCTTAACATTAGAAAAGAATGGCCAGCATTTTTTGAAAAATTACCTGAAAATATTGGCTTAACTCTTGTCAGAAATAAAGCTGATATTAGTAACAGCCAAACAGGTTACAAAGAGAAACAAGATCCAAAATCACAAATCACTCATAGCATTGTTACCTTATCGGCAAAAACAGGTGATGGCGTTAACAGCCTAAAAGAGCACCTTAAAACCATAATGGGTTATCAAGGAAGCACAGAGGGCGGTTTTATGGCAAGGCGAAGACACTTAGTTGCCTTAGAAAATACCCATCAGCATCTATTAACAGGTTTAGATCAACTTGAATCGTATGTAGCAGGTGAAATTCTTGCAGAAGAACTACGTATTTGTCAGCAAGAATTGGATCAAATCACCGGAGAATTCACCAGTGATGATCTACTTGGTAAAATATTTTCATCATTTTGTATAGGTAAATAGTCTGATACTGGCTTAATAAACACTTACATCATTTGCATTAATATATTTACTCTTAAAACTTTAAGAAAGGAACGTTATGTCTTCATTTCAAATAATTGTAGGAAGCATGTTAGGTGGTACTGAGTATGTTGCAGAAGCTTGCGAAGAAACACTTCAGTCATTTGGACACGAAACTCAGCTACATTTACAGCCTAAATTTGATGAAATTACGAGCATTAATCAAACATGGTTAGTTTGTACTTCAACTCATGGTGCTGGTGACTACCCTGACAATATTCAATCATTTGTAAAAGATCTAACCAATAACGATCAAAACCTATCCTCAGTTAAATTGATCGTGCTAGGTATTGGAGATTCTAACTATGACACCTACTGTAACGCTGCTAAAAATTTATTTAATCTTTTAAAGTCAAAAGGTTGCAAACAATTAACACAATTAAAAACGTTAGACATGAGCCAAGATATAGATCCTGAAATGCTTGCCCAGCAGTGGATAACTGATCTAAAAGATCTTTTATAACAAGTTTACTCATAAGTTATGCACAATATTAATTAAAAAACCAATCTATTGTGGATAACATAAAGGATAACAGGTTAATTTCTTATTATTATTCAGTGTACAATAAAATCCCATATACCTCCTGTGTATAACTAGTGCTTTTGATCAAAGCTTTCTGACGGTTTGATCAAAGTTTGATCACAAGTTAATGGATCATGTAAATTGTTGCCGTATATAATAAAAAAACAGTTATCCACAGAAAATGCATTTACTAATAGTAAGTAATAATAAGATCTTTAAATAGATCTCTTTATTTAATTAAAGATCAAGACAAGATCTTTTTAATCATTTGATCGTTTCCCTTAGGACAAAAAAAAGCTAAAATACGCCTCTTGTTTTTAAGAAGTACATTTTTGGATTAAAATTTTATGTGGTATCAAGAGTCTTATGACGTAATTGTTGTTGGTGGTGGTCATGCTGGAACTGAAGCATGTCTAGCTGCAGCTAGAATGGGTTGTAAAACATTATTACTCACTCATAATATTGATACACTAGGCCAAATGTCTTGTAACCCTGCAATTGGTGGTATTGGTAAAGGTCATCTTGTTAAAGAAATTGATGCCTTAGGTGGATTAATGGCCACAGCCATTGATCATAGTGCCATACAATTTAGAACCTTAAATGCAAGTAAAGGCCCGGCAGTACGAGCAACACGTGCCCAAGCGGATCGTTCTTTGTATAGATCCTATGTAAGACACTTTTTAGAAAATCAAGAAAATTTAACCATTTTTCAACAACCTTGTGATGACTTGATCCTTGAAAACGATCTTGTTGTTGGTGTTTCTACCCAAATGGGACTGAAATTTAAAGGAAAAACCGTAGTATTAACGGTTGGTACTTTCCTTGCTGGCCAGATCCATATTGGCTTAAATAATTACCAAGGTGGTCGAGCAGGCGATCCTGCAAGTGTAAACTTAGCCAGCAAAATGCGCGATATGCCATTTAGAATGGATCGTTTAAAAACAGGCACACCTCCTCGTTTAGATGCAAGAACATTAGATTACTCAGTAATGGAAGAACAACCAGGTGATTCACCTAGACCGGTATTTTCATTTATGGGATCGATCAACGATCATCCAGAACAAGTTTCTTGCTATATCACTCACACAAATGAACAAACACATCAACATATTCGCGATGGTTTAGATCGTTCGCCTATGTACACCGGAGTTATTGAAGGTGTTGGTCCAAGATACTGCCCTTCAATTGAAGATAAAATTACCCGTTTTGCTGACAAAACATCACACCAAATTTTTGTAGAGCCTGAAGGACTAACCACGAACGAAGTGTATCCCAACGGTATTTCTACAAGCTTACCTTTTGATGTTCAAATGAATTTAGTTCGTTCGATCAAAGGTTTTGAAAATGCACATATTACTCGTCCTGGTTACGCTATTGAGTATGATTACTTTGATCCTCGTGATTTAAAGCAAACCCTTGAAAGTAAATTTGTTAAAAATCTATACTTTGCTGGTCAAATTAACGGTACCACAGGGTATGAAGAAGCTGGTGCTCAAGGTTTAGTTGCTGCAACTAATGCTGCATGTAAAGTTAAAGAATTAGGGGAATTCCTCTTAGGTCGAGATCAAGCTTACATGGGCGTTTTAATTGACGACTTAGCGACTTTAGGAACCAAAGAACCTTATAGAATGTTTACCTCTCGCGCAGAATACCGTTTATTACTACGTGAAGATAACGCTGATATACGATTAACAGAACAAGGTCGAAAAGTTGGCTTAGTTGATGATCTTCGTTGGCAGCGTTTTAATGAAAAAATAGAAAACGTAGAATTAGAGCGTCAACGTTTACGATCAACTTGGATTCAAAAAGATCACGCAAAAATTGATCAATTAAATGCCTTATTAAAAAATCCAGTTAGTCGTGAAAATTCTTTAGAGGATTTATTGCGCCGACCTGAGGTTAGTTACACCGATTTAATGAAAATTGAAGGCTTTGGCCCTGCAATACAAGATGTACAAGCTGCAGAACAAATTGAAATACAAACTAAATATTCAGGTTACATTGACAGACAACTCGACGAAATTGCCAAAAAGAAACGTCATGAAGACACTTTAATCCCTGTTGACTTTGATTTTACTCAAATTTCTGGATTGTCAAATGAAGTTGTCGCTAAGCTTTCAGATACTCGTCCTGAAACTATTGGCAAAGCAACTCGTATTTCTGGTATTACTCCGGCGGCAATTTCGTTATTATTGGTTTATCTAAAAAAACATGGCTTGTTGCGTAAATCTGCATAAACAGGCGTTATTAAAAAGCAAATCAAAAAATGACCTTAGCTGAAAAATTAGTATCCTTGGTTGAACAAACTGAATTAGCATTATCGGAACAACAAATTCATTTGCTAATTCAGTATGTAGAATTACTGATTAAATGGAATAAAGCTTACAATCTAACTTCTGTACGCGATCCAGAAGAAATGTTAGTTAAACATATTTTAGATAGTTTAATGGTTGGCCCTCACCTTACCGGAAACAGTTTTATTGATGTTGGAACCGGGCCTGGTTTACCTGGTATACCTCTTTCTATCTTGTATCCTGAAAAAAACTTTGTATTATTAGACAGTTTAGGCAAAAGGATTACGTTTTTAAGACAAGTGGTTTTCCAGTTAAAACTCAAAAACGTAACACCAGTATTGTCTCGTGTTGAAAAATATCAGCCTGAAACTCCATTTGATGGGGTATTAAGTCGAGCATTCTCTTCATTAAACGATATGGTGACTTGGTGTCATCATTTAATTAATATTGAGCAAGGGCGTTTTTTTGCGCTTAAAGGTCAATTTCCGAAAGACGAAATTGACACATTGCCTGAAAATATTAAAATAACAGACAGTTATGAAATTAAAGTGCCGCAACTGACAGGTGAACGACATTTAATTGCGTTAAAAAAAATAGCAAACTAATAAACAGACCCTGATAAATTAAAATACTAATAAAATGTAGAGGCTTTTGTGGGAAAAATAATTGCAGTTGCAAATCAAAAAGGTGGTGTTGGTAAAACCACAACAGCCGTTAACCTAGCCGCATCACTCGCTGCCACCAAACGTAAAGTATTATTAATCGATTTAGACCCACAAGGTAACGCTACTATGGGTAGCGGCATTGACAAGTACGATATAGAAAATACTTGTTATGAATTGTTGGTTGAAGAAAAACCTTTCGATGAAGTTGTAATTAAAGAAACTACAGGTCACTACCATTTAATTGCTGGTAATGCAGACGTTACTGCGGCAGAAATTAAATTAATGGAAGTTTACTCACGAGAGCATAGGCTCAAAAACGCGCTGGCCCCTGTACTTAAAAACTATGATTTTATTATAATAGACTGCCCTCCTTCATTAAATATGATGACTGTAAATGCAATGACAGCGGCTGATTCAGTATTAGTTCCTATGCAGTGTGAATATTACGCTCTTGAAGGCCTTACTGCGTTAATGGATACAGTTTCAAAGCTTATTTCAGTGGTAAACGGAGAATTGCAGATTGAAGGTATTTTACGAACCATGTACGATCCTCGTAACCGTTTGGCCAATGATGTATCTGAGCAATTAAAACGTCATTTTGGTGATAAAGTGTATCGTACTGTTATTCCCCGAAATGTACGCTTAGCTGAAGCGCCAAGTTTTGGCTCTCCAGTGATGTATTATGATAAATCATCAACAGGGTCAAAAGCCTATTTAGCTTTAGCGGGCGAACTATTAAGAAAACAAGATCAATAAATTATCATCATCAAATTGAACATTAAGGCGCAAAAGAAATTATGAGTCCAACTAAACGTAGAGGGTTAGGCCGAGGTCTAGATGCATTATTAACAACTGCACCACAAGCCCCTGCTGATGAATCTGTGCCGTCATCAGAACAAATTAACAGTGAATTACAAAGCTTACCTGTTGAGCAATTACAGCCGGGTAAATATCAGCCGCGTAAGGATATGTCTCCAGAAGCTTTAGAAGATCTTGCAAATTCAATACGTTCTCAAGGCATTATTCAACCGATTGTCGTAAGAAGTGTTGGTGAAAATAGCTATGAAATCATTGCCGGTGAACGTCGTTGGCGAGCAGCGCAGTTAGCTGGCGTTGATATTATCCCTTGTTTAATTAAAGAAGTGCCTGATGAAACGGCTGTTGCAATTGCGTTAATCGAAAATATACAACGTGAAGATTTAAATGCAATGGAAGAGGCTATTGCATTAGAGCGTTTATTGAATGAATTTGAATTAACACATCAAGAAGTTGCAGATGCGGTAGGTAAATCAAGGGCAGCTGTTAGTAATTTATTGCGTTTAAATAATTTAAATGAAGATGTGAAAATATTACTCGAACATGGCGATATTGAAATGGGTCATGCTCGTGCTTTATTAGCACTTGAGAACGACTTGCAAACAACCACTGCTCGTGTTGTTGCTGCGAAAGAATTAACCGTAAGAGAAACAGAGAAACTGGTTAAAAAAGCGTTAGAACCTAGTGTAGAAAAAGCAGAAAAAATTAAAGATCCAGATACTCAATCGTTAGAGCAAAAACTTTCAGAAAAATTTGGGGCACAGGTTGCTATTAGCCATAATAAAAAAGGTAAAGGCAAACTTGTAATCTCATATACCAACCTTGAAGAACTTGACGGAATTATTGGTCAATTCAACTAATCAACCACTATTCATACGCTTAATATTTAATATATATTCAGATTGAAAATAATCGCACGATAATAGGGCTAACCATGCCCTCTTTTGTTGCAATTAAGCAATAATTAAGTATACTTGCGCTGACTTTTTCCAAATTAAAGCATTTGCTTTACTTCGAAAAAGTTTTTTTAATTTTAAAGTGTAAAACATACGATAATTTTCGTTGGAGTGCTAAGTGAGTTTTTTTAAAAGTAACCCACTAGTAAAAACTGGACGAAAGTTAGCTTATCAACAGATAAGTATATCAATAATTATTGTATTGATTTTTACATTAGTAACGTATTTTTTTTGGGGATTAGCTCATTCAGTATCAGTATTAACTGGTGGGGTAATTGGCATAATTCCTAATATAATATTTGCCTATAAAGCATTTAAACATGCTGGGGCACGATCTTCTAAATTAGTGGTTGAATCCTTTTTTAGTGGCGTAAAAATTAAAATGATAGTAACGGCAGTTTTATTTTCTGTAGCTTTTAAGGTGTTAACTTCCCTTGAGCTTTTTGTGCCACTACCATTTTTTGGAATATTTTGTTTAATAATGGCTATGCCGTTGTTTGCACCAATTTTATTTAAACTTTAATCATGGGAACATTAATATGTCTGAAGCTGCTGCTAACGCAACACTAACCAGCCAAGAGTATATTAAGCATCATTTAACCAATTTAACTTACGGTGAAGGCTTTACTGCTATTCACCTTGATACGTTAGGTTGGTCAGTGTTTTTAGGCTTAGTATTTCTTTTTATATTTCGCTCTGTCGCAAAAAAAGCAACAACCGGCGTACCAGGTAAATTGCAATGTGCAGTTGAAATGGTCGTAGAGTTTGTTGATCATAGCGTAAAAAGTACATTTCACGGTAATAACCCGTTAATTGCACCATTATCATTAACTATATTCGTATGGGTATTATTAATGAACGCAATGGATTGGGTTCCTGTAGATTTAATTCCAAAAATATTTGAATTAATGGGCGTTCATTACATGAAAGCCGTACCAACTACCGATCCTAATATGACGTTTGCCCTAGCATTAGGTGTATTTATACTAGTTATTTACTATTCAATAAAAGTAAAAGGACTAGGCGGTTTTATTAAAGAATTAACAACTCAACCATTTGGTCACTGGTCACTTTACCCAGTTAACTTTGTGCTTGAAATGGTTACCTTATTAGCTCGTCCGTTATCACTTGCGCTACGTTTATTCGGCAACTTATATGCAGGTGAGTTAATATTTTTACTTATTGCGACAATTGGCATAGCTCAATTGCCAGTACATTTTTTATGGGCTGCTTTCCATTTATTGGTTATCCCATTACAGGCGTTTATCTTTATGATGCTAACTATTGTATATCTTAGTTTAGCGCATGAAGATCACTAGATTTCAACTTTAACTTTAACTTTAAATAATCGGAGATAAATATGATTGCTATTGCAGTTGCTCTACTAATCGGTCTTGGTGCTTTAGGTACCGCTATTGGTTTTGGTCTTTTAGGTGGTAAATTCTTAGAATCTGCTGCTCGTCAACCAGAACTTGCACCACAACTTCAAGTGAAAATGTTCATCGTTGCTGGTCTTATCGATGCAATCGCTATGATCGGTGTTGCTATTGGTTTATACCTATTGTTTGTAGTTGGACTATAACTAAAAATTTGGTCTTTTTAACAAACAATCATAGGAGGTACACAAATGAATATTAATCTGACCTTAATTGGTGAATTAATCGCATTTGTCGTATTTGTAATTTTTTGCATGAAGTTTGTATGGCCGCCAATTACGGCTGCCATCGAAGCTCGTCAAGCGACTATCGCTGACGGACTTGCTGCTTCAGACCGTGCTGCTAAAGATCTTGAGCTTGCTCAAGAAAAAGCAGTAGCACAGCTTAAAGAAGCGAAAGCGCAAGCAGCTAGCATTGTTGAAGCTGCTAAAAAGCGTGAGACGCAAATAGTTGAAGAAGCTGCAGGTAAAGCTGAAGCTGAAAAAACTAAAATCTTAGCTGCTGGTCATGCTGAAATTGAAACTGAACGTAATCAAGCGAAAGAAGAACTTCGTCAACAAGTTGCTGTTTTAGCAGTAGCTGGCGCAGAGAAAATTCTTGAACGTTCAATTGATGCCGCTGCACATAGCGACATTTTAGATAAACTTGTAGCTGAACTTTAAGAGGGGAATGAGCTATGTCTGAATTGACAACCGTTGCTCGTCCTTACGCTAAAGCAGCGTTCGACTTCGCCTTGGAAAAAAGCGCTGTTGAAGCTGATGCAGTAGCAAACTGGTTAGAAATGCTAGTTTTTGCTGCCGAAGTTTCAAAAGATGACACCATCGTTGGTTACCTTTCTGGTGGTGCGTCTGTTGTTCAATCACAAGAAATCTTTTTAAAGGTTTGTGGTGAGCAATTAAATAGCGAAGGCCAAAATTTTGTAAAAATTATGGCTGAAAATGGACGCCTATTAGCGCTACCACAAGTTGCTACTCAATTTAGCGAATTAAAAGCTGAATACGAGAAAACAATTGTTGTGGATGTAACATCTGCTGTTGAATTAACAGAAGATAAATTAATTACTTTAAGTGCTGCGCTTGAAAAGCGTTTGGCTCGAAAAGTACAGCTCAATTGCAATGTTGATGCAAGTGTCGTGTCTGGTTTGGTTATCCAAGCAGGTGACATGGTAATCGATGGTTCAGTTAAAAATAAACTGAACCGCTTAGCAACAGCAATGCAATTTTAGCATTTAAGAGATAAGGGAACAGAGCATGCAACTGAATTCCACTGAAATCGCTGAACTGATCAAGAATAGAATTGAACAGTTTAACGTTGTCAGCGAAGCTCGTAATGAAGGTACTATCGTTTCTGTAACAGATGGTATTATTCGCATCCATGGCCTTGCTGATGTAATGCAAGGTGAGATGATCGAACTTCCTGGTAGCCGTTATGCTATCGCGTTAAACCTTGACCGTGATTCGGTCGGTGCGGTAGTTATGGGTCCATATGCTGATTTAGCAGAAGGACAAAAAGTTAAGGGTACTGGCCGTATATTGGAAGTACCTGTAGGACGTGGCTTATTAGGCCGCGTTGTAAACACCTTAGGTGAGCCTGTAGATGGTAAAGGAACAATCGAAAACGATGGTTTCTCTCCTGTTGAAGTTCAAGCTCCAGGTGTAATTGAACGTAAATCTGTTGATCAACCTGTTCAAACTGGTATCAAGTCAATTGACTCAATGATTCCAATTGGACGTGGTCAACGTGAATTGATCATTGGTGACCGTCAAATCGGTAAATCTGCTATCGCGTTAGATGCCATTATCAATCAAAAAGATACAGGTATTAAATGTGTATACGTAGCAATTGGCCAAAAAGCGTCAACTGTTGCAAACGTAGTTCGTAAGTTAGAAGAACACGGCGCATTAGCTAATACTATTGTTGTTGTTGCATCAGCTTCTGAAGCAGCGGCTTTACAATACTTAGCACCTTACTCTGGTTGTTCAATGGGTGAATATTTCCGTGACCGCGGTGAAGATGCGTTGATCGTATATGATGATTTGTCTAAGCAAGCTGTTGCTTACCGTCAAATTTCATTACTACTTCGTCGTCCGCCAGGTCGTGAAGCATACCCAGGTGACGTTTTCTACCTTCACAGTCGTTTATTAGAACGTGCTTCTCGTGTAAACGAAGAGTATGTTGAACGCTTTACAAATGGTGAAGTAAAAGGCAAGACAGGTTCTTTAACTGCATTACCTATTATTGAAACACAAGCGGGTGATGTATCTGCCTTCGTACCTACTAACGTAATTTCGATTACTGATGGTCAAATATTCCTTGAAGCTGATTTATTCAACTCAGGTATTCGTCCAGCTGTTAACGCAGGTTTATCAGTATCTCGTGTTGGTGGTGCTGCACAAACTAAAATCATCAAAAAACTAGGTGGCGGTATTCGTTTAGCGCTTGCTCAGTACCGTGAATTAGCAGCGTTTGCTCAATTCGCATCTGATTTAGATGATGCTACTCGTGCTCAATTAGAACATGGTCAACGTGTTACTGAATTGATGAAGCAAAACCAATACAGCCCGTTATCTGTTGCTGATACTGCGGTATCTTTATTTGCAGCTGAAAAAGGTTTCTTAAATGATGTTGAATTAAACAAAATCAATGATTTTGAAGCAGCATTATTAACCTTTATCAATAATGATAACGCTGAGTTGATGGCTAAAATCAACGAAACTGGTGGTTACGATAAAGAAATCGAAGCAGGTTTAAGTGCTGCGCTTGAGAAATTCAAGTCAACACAAACTTGGTAAGAACTTTTTATTCATAAATAAAGTTTCGGAGATAAGTCATGGCCGGTGGTAAAGAGATAAAATCTAAGATCGCGAGTGTTAAAAACACTCAGAAGATCACTAGTGCTATGGAAATGGTAGCAGCAAGCAAGATGCGCAAAGCGCAAGATGGCATGTCTGCTTCTCGTCCATACGCTGAGAATATACGAAACGTGATCGGTCATATTGCGCTTGGTAACTTGGAATATCGCCATCCATATTTGGAAGAGCGCGAAGTCAAGCGTGTAGGTTATATTGTAGTATCAACAGACCGTGGTTTGTGTGGTGGTTTAAACATTAATTTGTTTAAACAAGTATTAGCAGATGCTGCCAAATGGCAAGCTAAAGAATGTGAAGTTGAATTTTCAGTTGTAGGCTCTAAAGCCACTTCTTTCTTCAACAACATGGGCGCTAATGTTACTGCACAAGTTTCTGGTTTAGGCGACAGCCCTTCTGTTACTGATTTAATCGGTAGTGTGAAGACGATGTTAAATGCCTATGATAATGGTGAAATTGACAGATTATTTATTGTTTACAATAAATTTGTTAACACCATGACGCAAAAACCAACAATCGATCAACTTTTACCGTTACCTAAGTCTGACGATGAAGAAATTAAACATCGTTGGGATTACATCTACGAACCAGATGCTCAAGCAATGCTTGAACAATTACTCGTTCGTTATGTTGAATCTCAAGTATATCAAGGCGTAGTTGAAAACTTAGCCTGTGAACAAGCCGCTCGTATGATTGCAATGAAATCTGCAACCGATAACGCAGGCGACTTAATTGAAGATTTACAATTGGTATACAACAAGGCACGTCAAGCAAGTATTACTCAAGAATTGGGTGAAATTGTTGCTGGTGCATCAGCCGTATAACGGTAAAAGAATAGTTTTCGTTAAATTTAAATTTGAGGAATAAACATGAGTACAGGTAAAGTCGTCCAAATCATTGGCGCAGTTGTGGATATTGAATTTCCACAAGATGCTGTACCTAAAGTATATGACGCATTAAAAGTAACCGAAGGTAAACTTTCAGGTTTAGTACTTGAAGTACAACAGCAGCTTGGTGGCGGTGTTGTACGTGCAATTGCAATGGGTACTTCTGATGGTCTACAACGTGGTCTTAATGTAGAAAATACAGGTGAATCAATTCAAGTTCCTGTTGGTGTTGAGACGTTAGGTCGCATCATGAACGTTCTTGGAGAACCTATTGATGAAGCAGGTCCAATTGGCGAGCAAGCTCGTTGGTCTATTCACCGTGAAGCTCCGGCTTACGCTGAACAAGCTATGTCAAATGAATTGTTAGAAACAGGTATCAAAGTAATCGATTTAGTATGTCCATTCGCTAAGGGTGGTAAAGTTGGTTTATTTGGTGGTGCTGGTGTTGGTAAGACCGTTAACATGATGGAACTTATCCGTAACATCGCTATCGAGCATAGCGGTTACTCAGTATTTGCTGGTGTAGGTGAGCGTACTCGTGAAGGTAACGATTTCTATCACGAAATGAACGACTCTAACGTACTTGATAAAGTATCGTTAGTTTACGGTCAAATGAACGAGCCTCCTGGAAACCGTTTACGTGTTGCTATGACAGGTTTAACCATGGCGGAGAAATTCCGTGATGAAGGTCGTGACGTATTATTCTTTGTTGATAATATTTACCGTTACACCTTAGCGGGTACAGAAGTATCTGCATTGTTAGGTCGTATGCCATCAGCTGTTGGTTACCAACCAACTCTTGCTGAAGAAATGGGTATCTTACAAGAGCGTATTACCTCTACTAAGAAAGGTTCAATTACTTCAATCCAAGCGGTATACGTACCAGCGGATGATTTAACGGATCCAAGCCCTGCTACTACTTTTGCGCATTTAGATGCAACCGTTGTACTTTCTCGTTCAATTGCTGAATTAGGTATTTATCCAGCGATTGACCCGTTAGATTCAACGTCTCGTCAACTTGATCCATTAGTAGTTGGTGAAGATCATTACAATGTAGCACGTGGTGTACAAAACGTATTGCAACGTTATAAAGAACTTAAAGATATCATCGCTATCTTAGGCATGGATGAGCTTTCTGAAGAAGATAAGCAAACTGTATCTCGTGCTCGTAAGATTCAGCGTTTCTTATCGCAACCGTTCTTCGTAGCAGAAGTATTTACAGGTTCTCCAGGTAAATATGTATCATTAAAAGATACCATCGCAGGTTTCACTGGCATTTTAGCTGGTGAATACGATGATTTAGCTGAGCAAGCATTCTACATGGTTGGTTCTATTGAAGAAGCAATTGAGAAAGCTAAAAACATGTAATTTGCTTGGGTGTTTTAGCTTAGTCTTTATTAAATGAATAACTAAGCTGAACACCTCTTTAGGAGGTCAAAATGTCAGCAATGACGGTAAATCTAAATGTAGTAAGTGCAGAAGAGGAATTATTCTCTGGACGTATTGAATCATTACAGATCACAGGTTCAGAAGGTGAATTAGGCATTATGCCTGGTCATGCACCTTTATTGACCTCACTAAAACCTGGTATGGCTCGCATTGTAAAATATGGCGGAGAGGAAGAAGTTATTTATCTTTCTGGCGGCATGTTAGAGGTTCAACCAAATAACGTTACTGTATTAGCAGATGTTGCTGTACGTGCTGACGATTTAGATGAACAAGCAGTTATAGAAGCGAAACAACGTGCAGAAGAAAATATCAGTGCTCATAGCGGTGATGTTGACTATGCTGAAGTTTCAGCTGAATTAGCTCGTGTGACTGCGCAATTACGCGTAATTCAAGCGACTAAGAAGAAAGTTTAATCTAATTAACTGAACTTCTAATACAAGATAACACTAAGTTTTAGTGACTAAAAAGCGATTTCTACATTACGTAGGTATCGCTTTTTTTATGACTTAAATTTCGCAAAACACTTGAAAATAGCTGTTTTGAAAATTCATTACAGTTACAATATTTATAATTAACAAATAAACGGAATCATTATGTCTCTTTCAGTTGTCATCTTAGCCGCAGGTAAAGGCACACGCATGCGCTCTTCCCTTCCTAAAGTACTTCACCCAATTGCAGATAAGCCCATGGTCAGTCATGTCATAGAAAGTGCTAGACAGTTAAACGCTGACAATATTTATGTAGTATATGGTTTTGGCGGTGATGTATTAAAAACAAAGATACAAGGTGATGATTTAACGTTTGTTGAGCAAGTTGAGCAGCTAGGAACAGGGCATGCCGTTGATATGGCCTCTCCTTTTCTAAAAGATGATGAAAATGTATTGGTACTTTATGGAGATGTGCCATTAACTCAAGTATCAACGTTAGAGCAACTCTTAGCGGTTAAACCTGATGATGGCATGTCATTACTTACGGTTTATTTATCTAACCCTACGGGGTACGGCAGAATTGTTCGTGATAACGGGACTGTTGTCGGTATTATTGAGCAAAAAGATGCGAATGCAGAACAATTATTAATTAATGAAGCTAATACTGGTATTTTGTTAGCAAATGGCGGTGATTTAAAGCGCTGGCTAAGTAATTTATCTAACGAAAATGCACAAGGAGAATATTACCTTACTGATATTATTGCGGCCGCTCACCTTGAAGGAAAAGCAATTAAAACTGCACATCCAGAAACTGAAATCGAAGTTGAAGGAGCCAACAATAGAGTGCAGTTAGCTAATTTAGAACGCGCTTATCAAAAAAGACAAGCCGAAAACCTAATGATCGCAGGTGCAACATTAAGAGATCCACTAAGAATAGATGTACGCGGCGAAATAACAGTTGGTCAAGAAGTTGTTATCGACGTTAACTGTATATTTGAAGGTAAGGTATCAATAGCTGACGGTGTAACTATTGGCGCTAATAGTATTTTAAAAGACTGTTCTATAGGTAAAAATACCGTTATTAAGCCTAATTCTATTATTGAAGATGCTACAATTGGTGAGCATTGCTCATTAGGACCATTTGCAAGAATTCGACCAGGCTCAATAATGAAAAATGATTCTCATGTTGGAAACTTTGTGGAGATGAAAAAAACAACGCTAGGAGAAGGCGCTAAAGCCGGTCATCTTGCATATTTAGGAGACAGTGATATTGGCGCAAGAGTCAATATTGGTGCAGGAACGATTACCTGTAACTATGATGGTGTAAATAAATTTAAAACCACTATAGGCGAAGGCGCATTTATTGGCTCAAATAGTTCATTAGTCGCACCAGCCAATATTGGCGCAATGGCAACAATTGGGGCAGGTTCGGTTATTGTTAAAGACGTTGATCAAAACGATTTATCTGTAGCCAGAGGCAAACAAAGAAATATCGCGAATTGGTCGAGACCTGTTAAAAAGTAAACTGGTAAATGTATTTGTTGGCGCATGATAGCGCCAACTAAACTTTTGTATTCGTAATAGTTACTTCTGCGCTATTACATTCATTGCCTTGTTAATATATGAAACTTTTAATTGTTCTATTTATAAACTTTGTCAGCTGCTCGTTAGTAATGGCACAAAACTATGCTGATCTTAGAGTAGTCGCCACTGAGCATAAATTACTGCAATATAGCGTAAACAATAAAGCACAAGGCCCTACAGCAGAAATAGCCAAGGCTTTACTCTTAGCTATTGAACATCAACCTTCGATAGAATTTATGCCATGGGCCAGAGCATTCAAACTTGCCTCAAAAAGACCAAACACCTTAATATTAAGTATGATAAGAACACCTGAAAGAGAACAAAACTTTCATTGGATAGGAATTGTTAGTGAGCTATCTAGGGTTTTTATTTCCTTAAAAAGTAAACCAGAAAATTTAGTTAATTCAGATTCACAGGCTAAAGAAAAAATTATTGCGGTAACAAGAGGTTCTGACAGCTATACAGAATTAATAAAAAGGGGATTTTCTGAAGAGAAAAACCTTTATGTAGTCGCCGATATTGAAAAAGGTTATCAATTACTTTTATCTGGAAAAGTTGATCTTATTTACTATGATCCGAATGCGATTAAAAAGTATATCGATGAAAATAAAAAAGAAAACGAAGTGGTTTTTAACCCAATAATTTCTGCTGATAGACGTGCGAGTTATTTAGCTTTGAGTCTCAATTCAGATAAAAGATTAGTCGAAATATTAAAATCAGCAATGGCTGAATATCAAAAAACAGACGAATATCGCTATTGGCTGATGAAAAAAGGCTAGCGGTTACTGTTTTCACTCCTATAAAAATTTGCGTCTTTAGTTTTGTTTTAATACAATAACTTTCAAATCGAAACTTAAAGTGTTTTACCAAGCAATAGCTATAGATTATGTCTAAAAGAAATACCCAACAAAGACGACACACTATCATTACAGAGCTTAATCAAAGCGGTAAAGTTAGTGTTGATCAGCTTGCAAAACAATTTAACACATCTGAAGTCACTATACGCAAAGACTTAGCGGCTTTAGAAACCAGCGGTTTACTGCTCAGGCGCTATGGCGGTGCAATTTCATTACCGAAAGAAATAATAGAACCTAAAAACGAAAACCTTTCGAAACGAAAGTTAATGATTGCAAAAAAAGCCGCGAGCATGATCCGAGATCATCATCGTATTATTATTGATAGTGGCCGAACAACATCTGCCTTAGTTAAAGAACTCGAAAATAAAAAAGGCTTGATCGTCATGACTAATTCTTTATTTATTGCGAGTGAGCTACGTGAATTAGAAAACGAACCCGTACTATTGATGACTGGAGGCACTTGGGACCCTCATTCTGAAGCTTTTCAAGGGCAAGTCGCTGAACAAGCACTTAGGTGCTATGACTTTGATCAATTGTTTATCGGCGCTGATGGTATTGATATTAATCGCGGCACTACTACTTTTAATGAGCTTACAGGCCTGAGTCGAGTAATGGCTGAGGTTTCAAGAGAAGTCATCGTTATGGTTGAATCGGATAAAATTGGCAGAAAAATACCTAATTTAGAATTGCCGTGGCAACAAATACATACATTGATAACTGATAACGGCTTATCAACAGAAATTAAACAACAATTAATAGAACAAGATATTAAACTCGTTATTGCTAATTAAATAATGAGTTTTACAAAACATATAATAAAAGGACAAACACTATGTGTGGAATTGTAGGTGCAGTGGCACAACGTGATGTAGCAGATATTTTAGTTGAAGGACTTAAACGATTAGAGTACCGAGGTTATGACTCTGCGGGTGTCGCAATAATTGATACTAATAATCAACTAAGTAGCGTTAAGCGAGTAGGTAAAGTACAAGAATTGTCTGAAGCATTAGCATTAAAACCTATTGTTGGTGGTACCGGTATAGCACATACAAGATGGGCTACTCATGGTGTTGCAAGTGAAGTGAACGCTCACCCACACATGTCAGATGATACTATTGCTGTTGTACATAATGGGATTATTGAAAATCATGAAGCTTTAAGGGAACGTCTACAAACTTTAGGTTACGAGTTTATTTCTCAAACAGATACAGAAGTCATTACCCATTTGGTACATCATGAGTTAAAAACAAGTGACTCATTGCGTAGTGCTGTTCAAAAAGCAGTAAAACAACTTGAAGGTGCCTACGGAACTGTGGTGATGGATGCTCGTGATAAAGATCGAATTGTTGTTGCTCGCTCTGGAAGTCCATTAGTTATCGGCTACGGTTTAGGCGAAAACTTTATTGCTTCAGATATGATGGCATTATTACCAGTTACTCGTCGTTTTTCATTTTTAGAGGAAGGCGATGTTGCAGAAGTTACTCGATTTGATGTGACAGTATTCGACTGTGCTGGTAATCAGGTTGAACGAGCTATAAAAGAAACCGAAGCAACAAACGATGCCGGCGATAAAGGTGAATATCGTCATTACATGTTAAAAGAAACCTATGAACAACCTACTGCGATTCGCAATGCGTTAGAAGGTCGCTTAGTTAATGGCGTACTTGACGTGAATACCTTTGGTGAAGGTGCAGATGATATTTTTAAAGAAGTGGAACATGTGCAAATTATTGCTTGTGGCACAAGCTTTCACTCAGGTATGGTGGCGCGTTACTGGCTAGAAGAGCTCGCAGGAGTTTCTTGTAATATCGAAATTGCCAGTGAGTTTAGATATCGAAAATCTTTTGTCCCAAAAAACTCACTCATTGTAACTATTTCTCAATCTGGTGAAACCGCAGACACCTTAGCGGCATTACGCTTAGCAAAAGAAATTGGTTATCAATCAAGTTTAGTTATTTGTAATGTCGCTGGCTCTTCATTAGTAAGAGAGTCAGATTTGGCTTTTATGACCAAAGCTGGCGCAGAAATTGGGGTCGCTTCAACCAAAGCATTTACTACCCAACTGGTAGGCTTAATGATGATGACCTTAGCAATTGGGCAACATCATGGTATGACGAATGAAAAACAAGCTGAGATTGCACAAGCACTCATGACGTTACCGGCAAAGCTAGATGAAGTACTTGCCCTCGCCTCATCAATTGAAGATTTAGCTGAAGATTTTGCCGATAAACAACACGCGTTATTTTTGGGGCGCGGCGATCAATACCCTATCGCAATGGAAGGTGCACTTAAACTGAAAGAAATTTCCTACATACACGCTGAAGCTTATGCCGCAGGTGAATTAAAGCATGGGCCTTTAGCACTTATCGATGCGGAAATGCCTGTTATTGTAGTTGCTCCGCGAAATGACTTAATAGAAAAATTAAAATCTAATGTCGAAGAAGTAAGAGCTCGTGGCGGTTTAATGTATGTATTTGCTGACAGCAACGTTAACTTTACTAGTGATGACACCATGAAGGTCATTAATGTCCCTGTGTGTGATGAACTAATCGCACCTATTGTTTACACACTTCCTTTACAACTATTATCGTATTATGTCGCAATAATTAAAGGGACTGATGTCGATCAACCCCGTAATTTGGCGAAATCTGTTACGGTTGAATAGAAGTTTATAGGGGGATTTAACTGTTGTGGGCTCTAAATAAAGTTGGAACCACCTCCATGTGAATTAAAGCGGCTTACTCTTTGAGTGGTCGCTTTTTTGTTCTTTGACAAACTAAAAATTCTTCAATTCAATATTTGTGTGGCTATAATATAGTTTGATAATTACTGGTCTCCGGTTTGTATTAAATATAACTGGAGACCAAATTATCCTTGATTTAGCAAGCTCGCTAGATCCAATTGATGAAAAATGATTAAACGCAGCAGGTTAAAGTTTAGCTGTCAGTATCATTTATTATCGTAACGGCGAGGCGTGGGCCGCAGATCTAAAAATAGTGTTCAACAACATAACATTTAAACCGTCAAGGTAGGCTCTTGTTGTCGGTTCTTGAGTAAAGCTAATAATCATGCCTTTAGCCGTAGGTTGATGAATCAAATAAGGTTTATAAGCTAATTGTTTTTTGTTTTCTTTCCAAAGATAACCACTTGCTAATACATTATCAGCGCTACTAAACCACGCAACGTTCTTTCCTGATGCTAATTTGATGGGCGTATATATATCATTGCCATAAGCTATTGCGGTTAAATTTTTGTGAACGCCTGCTGTCAGCCAATGCTCTTGATCAACTTCAATATTAGCTAATACACCAGCAACAAAGTCAGGTTTTTCTTTAATATTCTCACTCGCACTGACTAAGTTGTCTTTTGACGTAAATAATTGTCCATCTACCATCGACTCTTTTTCATCTTCCTTCGGTGTTTGTTTATCATCAGACTGTTCTTTAAATGCCCTTTCTCTTTGCACTTCTAATAATCCAATTGATTGGTCTGCAGCAAATTTAGTGGCATTGCCAAACGTAATTAACACTCCTCCACGTTCAACCCATTGTTTAATGTTATCGGCACCGCTTTTTCCTAGCACATCCATATAATTACCTGAAGGTAAAATAAGCACTTGATAATTTGATAAATTCGCCGATTTAAGCATAGGTGTACGTATGGCTGTTACCGGATAGTTTAATTGGCGCTCTATGACAAACCTTGAATTTCCGGCGCTGAGTGAACTTACTGGCTCATCCCATGCCATCGCTATTTTTGGCGCAATCATGTTAACGGTATTGCCACTACCAAAACTAGGACCATCGGTAACCCAACTCGTGTTTACACCAATAACTTGAGCACCAGTTTGAACGGCAATTTTTTCTATTTTATCAGCTAAATCATCGCTATTAGTACGCTTTTCAATAATGAGTGAGCCTGCTGTAAATTTGTATTTATTGTCTAAAATAAAAGCTTTATCGGCACTTTTTATTGAAATTCCTTGTAATAATGCGGCCGTTAAGAATCTACCTGCAGCCATATCACCCCATTCCACAACATAGCCAACCGTTGCGTTAATATTAGAAACATGGCCAATTAAAGTATCACTACTGTTAACTCTTTCTGTGGCAACACTTATTGCTTTACCACAATGTTCAACGTCAACATCAAACATAAGCGGCAGAGACCAACCTGTTGTGTCGTATATTTCATCATCTAACTTGCGACTGCGACGGCGTTCTTGCTCTTTAATAAACTTGCTGTCCATATCCACTTGTTTACTAAAAGTGGTTGTTACGAAGCGGCCTTTAGGTTGTGCTGAATCGATAAAATAAGCGCCAGCTTGGTACTTTTCTCCACAACTTTTAAACGCTTTTTTTGCTCTAAATACCTCAACATCATGTTGTGCCATTAACGTAGCAAGGCGATGAGTGCCCGCTTTATTACGCTTATTTGGCATTATATAGAAACGATCTTTTTTCTTATCTTTACCTTTTGAAATGGCGCTAACTTGATAGTCGTAATAATCACTCAATAACTTTTTATGATTTTCTGCAACCGCTTCAGCAGTAGAAACAGAGGCAACAAAGTGGCGATGCACTGTATTAAAATAAGTTAAGGTTTCCCCCGAATCTTTTTTAAATAATTCGCCTCGGGATGAAGAAACCTCATAAGTTGATGCTGACGCGCCATAAAAAGTTGGCCAGCTGTCTCCATAACCTGGGTAGAAAGCATCAAATATTTCGCGTGTAAAGAAATCAAAACCTAAACGGTCAAAGTGCTTACCATTATTTCTACCGACAATAGACATGTTATCTATCTGTGTTTTTGTCATATGAGGATTAAATGGCTGAGCTGAAGGAGAAAAATAATAACTTTGATCGCCTCCCATTTCATGTAAATCAATAACAACTAACGGACGGTAATGGTTCATTACCTTAATTCGACCCGCAGTTTCAGGTTGTGTTATTGCTAACCAATCCCTATTCATATCAAATAGATAATGATTTGAACGACCACTTGGCCATGGCTCATTGTGCTCTGCACTCAAACGATCATCACTGTGTTGCATACCTACGGTTGCATAATAGCGACTAGTAAACCTAGTACGTCCATCAGGGTTCTGTAATGGATCAATAAATACAATAGTGTTATTTAAAATCTTTTGGTTGGTTGCTTCATTAGGTGCTGCCAATAAATGATAAGCCATCATCATGGCGGCATCTGTACTGCTAATTTCATTACCGTGTACGCCATAACCTAACCATACAGAAGCAGGTAGTTGAGTGATTAAGTTTTTAGCAGCGGCTTTATCTGTTTTTCTCGGATCTGATAGTTGCTGCATTTTCTCGGCAAAATCATCAAGATTTGAAAGGTTTTTAGCATTGCCTATAGCAACATATATAAGCTTTCTCCCTTCCCATGTGCGGCCATACTCAAAAAGTTTTATCTTCGTTGGTTCCGCTTGTTCTAAAGCTTCAAAATAACGCAGCATATCGTTGTAATTAGTAATACGCTCGCCAACATCATATCCGAGCACTTTCTTAAATGTTGGTGTAGATGCATTGTATTGACTACCTGGCCACATATTATTTATTGAAGTTGTGGCAGATAAATTAAAAGAGACGAGTAAAGTAACAAAAAATGAACAAATAATAGAATAATATTTATAGGTCATGCGGTTAACAATCCAGAGGATAAAACAAGTGCCATTAAACTATCGCTAAGTTAGTTTTTTATCAACAAAAAAAGCCAGCCAGATGACTATGTCACCTTGATAACTATAAATACTTTTCGATTGGTAACAACTGTAATAAGCGCGACATACTTCGCTGCCAACGATCGGTTTCTGGCTCATTTTCCCAATATTGCTCACCTGAATACCAACGAACTTCATCATTATGCAACTGAAGTCGCCAACTATTATTGTCGTTCATTGCTTGCTCTATATCGTTGGCAAGGTTTTGAGCAATTGTTTGGTTTTCAATGACTAAAATCGATTCAGTATTGAGATAGGTTGAGCGTAAATTGAAATTAAAAGAGCCAATAACGGCGACTTTTTTATCATAAACAATCGATTTAGCATGGAGGCCGTAAGCAATATTGGGGGCGCATTTGGATAGATCTTTTGTTGATTTAACGCACAAGGCAGTATCTGGTTTTAATTCAAATAATTTCATACCATTGTCAAGCATACCTTTTCGCCGAGCAGCATAGCCTGAATGATTAGTTGCTAGATCATTAGAGGCCATTGAATTTGTTAATGCTTTGATTGAAATGCCTTTGTCGGTTAAAGCTTTTAATCCGGCTAATTGCTTATCGTCAAATATTAAATAGGCAGACTCTAATGATATTTCTTGTTGAGATTGCTTAGCGAGTCGCGCTAATAATCGTGCAGTAGCCATGGGTTCGCTGGTGTTAGCTATATCTACAGGAACGGGTCTATCTGCAATAAAATGTGCTTGTACTCTGGTCATTTTACCTAAAGTAGCTTGTAAAAAATGTTGTGCATTCAAGCGCCCTTCCGGTAAAGCAGGATAATGTTTAAAATTAGGGGCATTGGTTTTATTTTGCAGCCAATTATGTTGCTTGATATTGTCAGCCAGTAAGTTAATGGGGTATGACCATCGACTATTCCAGTAATTGCCAAAGCTTACTTGGATTTCAGTAACGACTTTTCCCATCGTTAACACATCACGATCTCGAAAATTTATTTCATTAGAAAGATCAAAATATTCGTCTCCAATATTACGACCGCCAACAATTGATAAAACATCATCAACGGTAAATGATTTATTGTGCATGCGGTGGTTAAACCGAGAGAAGTCGCTGAGGAAACTCAACCACTTGGCTAGGCCACGGCGACTAGGTGTAGGGTTAAAAATGCGGATCTCTATATTAGGATGAGTATCAAGTGCTGCTAACAAGTTTTCTCGCTCATTAAGGTTAATATCATCAAGCAGTAAACGCACCTTAACACCACGATCTGCGGCTGCAATTATACGGCTTGCGAGATAACGTCCAGAACTATCAGAATGCCAAATATAATATTGCATGTTGATACTGTACTCAGCGGTTTCTATAAGAGCTAACCTTTGAGCTAAGGCATCCCAACCAGTATTTTGTATTAAAACAGCACTAGTTTCTTGGGCTTGTGTAGGCTGTGAAGCATAATAAGTGTTAGTTAAGTCATTTAACGTGCTGTTTAGCTTATGAGGTATAGGCTCTGCTGGGTGTTTTATTTCTTTAGGCAGTGAGGCGCAACCTGTAAAAGCAGAAATGAAAATCACTGACCAAATAACACGCAGCAACATAAGCATGTAAAAATTCCTTGTTAAATAGCTATTTTAATACGCTATTGTCGTGGGAGCGATAGCGTCTTGATTAAATCGTAATATGTGGGAGTATATTCTTGAGAAGAGATTATAGCTAATCTGTGGTTTCATCTTTCTTTACTTGTTTATATTTTTTTTATCCTTACTTTGTTGTTTGTATTTTAATGCTTTGCTTTATATTCTGGGTGTAGCTCTAAGTAATCACACCAAGTACTGAAATTTCTGTAATTAAAACTTCTATCGACAGCTTTATACCATTTGGACGAAGAGTAAGCAGGTAATGAAAATTTTATTTTATATCCATCAATAGCGACGTAACACGCGAGTGCAGCTTTTGTTTCATTAACTATCTTTACTTGAGCAAGGCCTTCGTGATTTTTCCCGTGAACTACAGAAAAATTAACCTTTGCATAAGAAAAACTAAAGAAAATAAATAAGACAACAAACACTAAAAAATTAAGTTTTATCATAAGGTAAACGGCCTTTAATGTTGGTTAAATATTAATATAAAGATATATTTATTGGGTAAATTTCAATTAAATTGAAATTTACCATTGAAAGTGAATATCGCTGTCTCCATAACTTCTTTAAGATTATAACAACATGCTAATTATTACATTTATAAATAAAGCATTTAAAAAGAGATTAAGTTCATGGCTAATATCGTAGCAGTTAAAAAAGACCAACATCAAAAATTAAAATTATCTCAACAAAGAGATTTATCGCACGTTGCTGGACAGCATATTGCACCAGTTACTGCAACAGAGTTTGCAAAAGCGGCAAGTAATTTTCCTGTTGTTATTATTAAAGAGCCAGAAACGAATCGTTACCGTAGTGTTGTAATGCTTGGTTTGCAATCAGGTGAAAATTTATTTTTAAAAGACAAAGAATGGACAGGCTTGTTTATGCCTCAAAGCATTGGCATGGTACCATTTATGTTAGGTCTTGATCCTGATAAAGAAAACACATTAACTGTTTGTATCGATCTTGATAGCCCATTTGTTGGTGAAGATAAAGACGTTGCTTTATTTGATGACAATGGTGAAGAGAGTGAAGTATTAAAAAATGTTCAAGAGTCATTAGGTAAGTTATACGACAATGAAGTGATGACTGATAAATTCATCAAAGAGTTAGTGGATAATGATTTATTACAAGAGCTTGAATTAAACATTAATGCTAGCAACGGCGACAACAAAAAGTTAGTCGGAATTTATACGGTTAATGAAGAAAAATTAATCGCACTAAGTGATGATAAAGTTTTAGACTTCCATAAACGTGGTTTGTTTATTCCTCTACACGCAATGTTAGGTTCACTAGCACAAGTTAATCGTTTAATTAAAGCGCGTAACGAAATATCTGATGTAAAAATTAACGGTATTCAAATTAAACCTGTTACCGCAGAAGAACAAAAATAATCTCAGCATTATTTATGTGTAATTAAAAAGAGACGAGAGTCTCTTTTTTTGTGCAAGTAAAAAAGAATATAAACATAAAACTTTAAAAAATAAGTCAATATCGACATAATACCTTGATGACGCAAATAAAAAACATTGATGAAATTTTAGTTCAGCTTAAAAATCAAGGCGCAATGACTTCTGGCGAACTTGCTCAACAACTTAATATGACAAGTATGGGAGCTCGCCAGCATTTATTACGATTAGAGAAACAAGAACTCGTTAGTTCTTTTTCACAAAAAGCCTCGGTAGGTCGACCCAAATTGTTATGGCAACTTACCACTAAAGCAAATAGTCGTTTTCCTGATAGACATGCTGATTTAACCATTCAAATAATAGATTCGGTTAAACAGCTTTTTGGCGATCAAGGTTTAAATAAACTCATTAGCGATAGAGAGAGTAAAATTTCACTCTTGTATCAAACTGCGTTAACTCAGTGTAATGATATTTTTACTAAAGTGACTAAATTGTCAGAACTTCGTACTGAAGAAGGCTACATGGCAACAGTAGAAAAAATATCAGCGTCTGAGTATCTATTAATTGAAAATCATTGTCCTATTTGTAGTGCGGCAAGCAGTTGTCAAAACTTTTGCCGATCAGAGTTGGCTATTTTTCAAATGTGTTTTGGTGAAAATTATGCGATTGAGCGAGAAGAGTACCTCTTAGAGGGTGGTCGGCGTTGTACATACCGCATAAAAGAGTTATTTTTGGATTAAATTTAACAGAATGTTAATCATGTGATAGGTTATGCTCTGGCAACTTGTTGATGAGATGTAAAAACGAGGATGAAATGGTAAATAAAAATAAGCTTTCAAAGGATTTTGAAGAGCAAATACAAAGTTTAGCTGGTGACATTTACATTCAGGTAGAAGAAAAAATTTCTGCTATGATTACGTCTATTGCTTCAAGCCAAGAGCTGACAAACGAAAAAGTTGAGCAACATGCTCACTTTATTACGTTAAAAGAAACACAAAAATCACTTCAAGAAGAGATTACCCAAGCAAAAACTAATGCTAAAACCCAATTAGAAACCGCTGAAAAAGAAAAACAACAATTAAGCGAAAAACTAACAATTAGCGAAGCAGAAATTAAAAAGTTAACAGAAGCCAATGGTTCGAAGTCTTCAGAAAACGAAGCTTTGCTAAAAGCTAAATCTGAAGAAATCGTTGCTTTACAAGCAAAGCTTGACGCCTTTATTAAGCAAGAATCTGAAACTGTTGATAAAATTGCTAGCGCTGAAAAACAAGTAAAAGAACTGTCTGAAAGTAATGCAAAGCTCGAACAGTCTGCAGCTACCTTAATTAAATCTGATTCAGCTAAAGTTGTGGCATTAGATTTACAATCTAAACAAATTTCAGAACTGCAGTTACAAGTTAATAAAGCGAATAGCGATTTAGAACAGCTACAGTTAGAACAAAGTAAGCTGCTAGAAGCAAAAGCAAGTGGCTCTTCTGAAGAAAAGAAACAAATCACCGAGTTAAATGCCAAACTTGCTCAACTTAATGAAAAATTAGCCTTATCAGAAAATAAGCAAAAACAAACAGTTGAAGCAGAAGAGCAACATAAAAAAGCCATTGAAGCTTTGAATAAAGAACAAGAGGCTTTAAAGGCGATTATTGCGACTCATAAAGAAAAAGTAACAACCGATGAGACTGCATTAAAACAAAAAGAGAGTGAAGCGGAAGCTAGCAAGCAGCAAATCGAAAAACTAACGGCAGAGTTAGCTGCAGAAAAACAAAAAGTTGAAGCTCAAAGTGCAGAATTTCAATCACTCAAAGAAGCCAACAGTGATCAAGATAAAGATAAGGCTGCCGCAGCAGATAAACTTAGCGAGTTAGAAGCGGCTAATGCAGCATTGCAAAAACAGTGTGATTCACTAACAGAAGAACAAAAAGCAAGTAGTGAAAAAATACAACTAGCTGCTAAAGATCATCAAGAACAAATGAGCAAATTGAGTGAAAAGCAATTAGTTGATGAAAAAAGATTTACTACAGACAGTCAATTATTGAAAGATTCTCAAGCCGCATTAGCAACTGAAAAACAAAAGCTAGAAACACAACTTACTGAATTACAAGCTAAACTTGAAGGCAGTGAAGCTGAACTTGCTAATCAAAAGTCTGGAGCAGGTCAATATCAAGAAAAACTTGCAGCATTAGAAAAGCAGCTTAGTGAAGCACAAAGCGAACATGGTAATGCTCAACAACGTATTGATAGTGCAAAAGCCAAATTTGCCAGCGATAGCGATCAAGCACGAGAAACCATTAAGTACCTTCGCGATGAGAATCACGAAATTACCACTAAATTTGAGCAACGTGTCGGTGAATTAGAAGATAAACTGACAGAGTATCGTTTACGATTTGAATATGCACAAAGACAATTGGCTAAAAACGAAGGTTAGTTAAACGATAAAAAGGCATTTATGATTAAATGCCTTTTTTCTATTAGCCTTATCTGTATTGAATGAGTAAAAAATACTTCCTTTTTAATTAATAATAGAGTGTTAATTTTGACTACACGCCTTGCGTTAAATACCCTCAGCCAGTGGCAACAAATTGCTTTTTGTGGTGCACTTTTAGAGCGAATGTTACCTAACTATAAAATGTTTAGTGAAGCCCAGGAGTTTGGTGACTATCGGGTAGTTCGTAATCAACTTGATTTAATTTGGCAATGGTTAGATAAAAACAATCGATGTAAAATTAATTTTTCTGCACAGCTTACTAAGTTAGAAGAACAAACCCCAAACCCTGAGCATTTTGACTCTTTTGGTGTTTTTCCTGCCTTGGATGTATGTATGGCATTAATGTCATTGTTACAAGCGATGCAAGATAAAGACGATGAAGGCATGTCGAATGTTGGACGCTTATCTCACAACAGTGTCAGTTTTTATGTGGAGCTTTTGTTGGCAGAAGAACTGGATGCGCAAAGCGAAGATGAGATTAGTCCTGAACAAATAAGTCAACATCCGTTAATGCAATGGGAAGAAGATACACAAACAGAGTTGTTTCATTTTCTCAAAACAGCACCTGAAAATAAACAGAGCTGTATAAAAGCTAAAGCGTTAGTTCTTGAAGAGGGCTTGTCTAATTTAGGGATAGAAATTTAACTCACGCTTAAAAGTGGTTGTTGGGGTGACTTTAACGCTTTTGATAAAGCTGATAACTTACCTGTCCTGCCACTTTTTCTTTTAACAGTTGCCAATTCTCAGGCAAATGCTGTTTTTGTCCATTTGCTTCCATTTCAACATAAATTAAAGCATCACTTGTTAACCAACCCTGGTTAAGTCGAACTGCGCATTGTTCGACAAGCTGTTTATTAAAAGGAGGATCTAAAAAGACTAAATCAAATGGTTCTGCCGTATTTTGTAAATACTCTAAGGTATTCGTCTGCTTTATTGTTATGTTGTCAGCTTTAAGCAGTTGTTTGTTTTCTTTTAGCTGATTAGCAGCGTTTTTATTTAACTCTAACAAGGTAACTTTCTCTGCGCCGCGAGATAGCGCCTCAAAACCCAAACTCCCTGAGCCTGCAAAACAATCTAAGCAGTTAGCCTCTTGAATATAAGGCATTAACCAGTTAAAAACAGTCTCTTTAACTCTGTCTGTTGTTGGCCTTAAACCGTCAGCCATTAATACCGGTAATTTACGTCCACGGTGTTTTCCTGCAATAATTCTAATGCTGCCTTTTGCGCTATTTTTTGTTGGATGCTTTTTTGTATGATTCATATCACTGACAGCTTAATTTTTAGGTGTTACTATAGCGGCAATTATAACCTTATCCCCGTCTTGATTGAAAAAAATTTATGTCTAAGAAAAAAGGTATGTTCTCTTGGTTAGGTTTAGGTGGCCAGAAAGAGAAAGAAGCGAAAGAAACGATAGCGAATGAAGAAGCGCCTACAACTGATATTGACTCACCTCAAGAATCTCCAGAAACTCTAATACCTTCTGACGATACAGAAAATGGTAATAAAGTTGAAGCTGAGCAACAAGAAGTTATTGAAAAAGCTATAGAAACAACAACGAATAACCTGCCAGAGCCAGAGCCAGAGCCAGAGCCAGAGCCAGAGCCAGAGCCAGAGCCAGAGCCAGAGCCAGAGCCAAAATCAGGATTTTTTAGTCGGTTAAAACAAAGTTTAACAAAAACACGCCAAAATTTAGGTGGTGGGTTATTTGATTTATTTCGTGGTAAGAAAATCGATGAAGACTTATTTGAAGAGTTAGAAACACATCTACTATTGGCTGATGTCGGTGTTGATACAACCAGTAAAATAATTGCGTCTCTAACAGAGTCTGCCAACAGAAAACAATTAAAAGATGCCGAGGCACTCTACGACTTACTTAAAGTAGAGCTGAAAAAAATTATTGAGCCAGTATCTAAACCGTTAGCGATTAATTCTGACAATGGACCGTATGTTATTTTAATGGTGGGCGTTAATGGCGTAGGTAAAACCACTACAATAGGAAAATTGGCTAAACAGTTCCAAGCACAAGGTAAATCGGTGATGTTAGCAGCAGGCGATACTTTCAGGGCGGCAGCGGTAGAGCAACTAGAAGTATGGGGAGAGCGTAACGATATCCCTGTGGTGGCTCAGCATACCGGTGCTGATAGCGCTTCTGTTATTTTTGATGCTATTAGTGCTGCCAAAGCACGTAAAGTTGATGTGTTGATTGCTGATACCGCTGGACGTTTGCAAAATAAAGGTCACTTGATGGAAGAGCTTAAAAAAGTTGTTCGCGTGATGAAAAAAATCGATGAAAATGCACCACACGAAGTGATGTTAACTATAGATGCAGGTACAGGACAAAATGCTTTAAGTCAAACCAACCTGTTTAATGAAGCGGTTAATTTAACAGGCTTAACGCTGACTAAGCTTGATGGTACCGCTAAAGGTGGCGTTGTTTTTGCCGTCGCAGATAAATTCTCTATTCCTATTCGTAATTTAGGGGTTGGTGAAGGTATAGACGATTTACGTCCGTTTAATGCCGATGATTTTATTGAAGCTTTGTTTGAAAAGTCATAATCTTACATAATGCCCTTAAACAACTAGTGATTATAATAACTATAATATGATTCGTTTTAATAATGTAAATAAAACATACCCTGGTGGTTTTCTCGCGTTAAAGCAAGTGAGCTTTGATTTAGAACAAGGGGAAATGGCCTTTTTAACCGGACATTCGGGAGCTGGTAAAAGTACGTTATTAAAATTAATTAGTTTAATGGAAAAGCCCAGCTCTGGTAGCATTAAAATTAATGGTACTGAATTAGCCAATATAAAATATAACGAAATTCCTTATGTTCGTCGTGGTATAGGTATGATCTTTCAAAATCATAATTTACTCACCGATCGTACTGTTTTTGACAATGTTGCCCTCCCTTTAATTATTGAAGGCTACAGCCATAAAGAAATAAAAAAACGGGTGGAAGTTGCTTTAGAAAAAGTGCATTTAAGTAATAAAATTCGATGTTATCCTTACATGTTGTCTGGTGGTGAACAACAGCGTGTGGGGATCGCTAGAGCCATAGTGAATAAACCTCCAGTATTATTAGCCGATGAACCCACAGGTAATCTAGATCCTAAATTGTCGATGGATATTATTCGATTATTTGAAGAGTTTAATGCCGTAGGTGTAACTGTGTTGATCGCCACGCATGACTTGGGGTTAATTGCTCGCATGAAATATCGAACGCTGACGATTAAAGAAGGCACCATGATAACAGATGGTCTTAATCATGGTGAAACCGCGAATATTGGTCAAGGAGTGAGTTATGAGTAACCCTTTGCCAACAATGGAATCACCTAAGCGATCGAGTGCTATTCGGCGATTACTTTCTTTACCAGTTCGTCATGCTCAACAAGCTGTTGGCAGCTTAGGCGATTTATGGCGCACTCCTTTTACCACCGTTATGACTGTTTTAGTGTTAGGTATTAGTTTAACTTTGCCGGCAACGCTGCATTTGTTTGTAAAAAATGCTAAGCAAGTCACTGAGCAGTGGGACAGTGCTTCTGAAATTAGCTTATTTCTAAATTTATCGGTAAGTGATAAAGCGGCTCAAAATTTAGTACAGCGAATTATGCTGTATCCAGAGGTTGCTAAAGTTAAATATATTTCTAAAGACGATGCTTTAAAAGAATTCAAAGTGTTATCTGGCTTTGGTCAAGCATTGGAGTATTTAGATAATAATCCTTTACCTGCAACGATATTGGTAACACCGACTCAAAGAGCTTCACAAGCACATGCCGCAGGCGACTTGCTTACTAAGTTAGAGCAAGAGCGCGAAGTTGAGCAAGGCAAATTAGATTTAGAATGGTTATCGCGTTTAGAGGCTATGGCCGCATTAATAGAAAATATTGTCTCAAGTGTGGCATTTTTACTGTGTTTGTCTGTGGTACTTATTATTGGTAACACCATACGCTTAGCCATTATTAATCAGAAAGATGCCATAGCTGTAATGAAACTAGTGGGAGCGACTGACAGTTTTATCCAGCGTCCTTTTTTGTATTCAGGTATGTGGTATGGAATTTTTGGCGGCGTATTTGCGAGCATCGCTATTGCATTACTGGCCTATTACCTTTCTGGCGCGTTAACGACTCTCACCGACTTATATGGTAGCAACTTTGTCCTACAAGGCTTAACTTTTGATGAAAGTATGATACTGATTGGTTTTGCGGTCGGCTTAGGTTTATTAGGTAGTTATATCTCCGTTCGACAACATATTCGTGATATTGAGCCGAAAACAGATTAATAAGTTAAATAGAGCGGTACATTTATGTTATTTGCTTTGTTATTGATCTTCTTAGCATAAATGACTTTTTTAAATGGATGGCGATTACTGCTGTTACAATTTCATACAAGTTTAATATTAAATTTGAAATATACTGTTGTCTTAACCTATCTGGTAGGTTAATGTGGTTCGCTTATCGCTCGCGAGCACAGGAAAAATGTGTTATCATAGCGAGATAGAACAGGAGATTTAAAATGAGTAATTCTACACAGTCAATGGCGCTAACTTTACCTAAAAGTGGCAGTATCGAATCTTATATGCAATCAGCATATAGCATTCCTGTACTTACCGCTGAGCGTGAACATGAACTGGCTACTCGTCTTTATAACGAAAACGATTTAAATGCGGCACAAGAGTTAATTATGTCACATCTTAGATTTGTCATTCATGTTGCAAAAGGCTATTCAGGCTATGGTTTACCACAAGCAGATTTAGTACAAGAAGGTAACGTGGGTTTGATGAAGGCAGTAAAACGCTTCAACCCTGAAGTTGGCGTACGTTTAGTGTCTTTTGCTGTTCATTGGATTAAAGCAGAAATACACGAGTATGTATTACGTAACTGGCGCATTGTTAAGGTTGCTACCACTAAAGCACAACGTAAATTATTTTTTAACTTACGTAAAAATAAAAAACGTTTAGGTTGGTTTAGTGATGAAGAAGTTAGCACTGTTGCTGACACATTAGGTGTAAGTACCAAAGATGTTTTAGAAATGGAGACTCGCATGAGTAGCCAAGACCAAGCATTTGAATTGTCATCTGATGATGATGCAGGTATTGATGCGGGCACTTTTTCTCCGGCACAGTTTTTAGAAGATAAATCTTCTGAGTTAGCAACAATTGTTGAAGAAGACAACTGGGAAGATCATTCTAACCAACGTTTATCTAATGCATTAGTAACGCTTGATGAACGTAGCCAAGATATTATTCGTACTCGTTGGTTAGTTGATAGTAAATCAACTTTACAAGAGTTGGCCGACAAATACGACATATCTGCAGAGCGTGTTAGACAACTAGAAAAAAATGCATTAAGTAAACTGAAAAACACAATGGCATTTTAATAGCGTACTTATTGTTAAATAAATTTATTAAGAAACCGACGAAAGTCGGTTTTTTTATGCCTGAAATTTGAGGTTGTTACTGGTAAACCTAGCACAATTTAAGTAGCGACATTAACGAGAATATAAAGGCTTTCAATATAAGGTGTTTATATTTTCATCTAAACCCTACTTTTTATAATGAACACTTAGAGTATATATTATACACCGAGCAAAAATACTGTATTAAAAACAAGCTAAAGTTACACAAAGTAACAGTTTGGTAATACAAATAACAATATACAAACAAAGTATTACGCCATTTTCTTCTTTGATATAGCAGGATGCAGGCACGGCTTTTATACAGCCTTTCAATAAAAACAATTTCATTTATTCGTCAAGACACATCGGAGAAAATTATGAGTTCTACAACTAAAATTAGTTGTGCCGTTCGCCGTGCGATCATGTTAGGTGCAGTTGCTGCTGCGAGTCCATCTGCTTTTGCTTTTGCAGAGGAAGATGGCGCTCAAGCAATCGAGCGAATTGCGATCACAGGTTCACGTATTAATCGTACTGATATAGAAACAGCTAGCCCTGTTACTGTTATTTCATCAGACTTTATTAGCAAAAGTGGCTACACATCAGTACAAGAAGTTTTATCAATGCAACCTGCAACTGCAGGTATGAGTTTAGGTGCCACAACCAATAATGGTTCAGGTGGTTCTGCTACAGTTAACTTGCGTGGTATGGGCGTAAGCCGTACTTTAGTGTTATTAAATGGCCGTCGTATGGTGGCTTCAGGTACAGGGGCAGACTCTTCAGTTGACTTAAACACTATCCCTGTATCAATGATTCAATCAATTGAAGTGTTAAAAGATGGCGCTTCTGCGGTATATGGTTCTGACGCTATTGCCGGTGTGGTTAACATTATTACTAAAAAAGACTTCTCAGGCACCGAAGTAACTGCTGACGGCAGCATCACTGATAAAGGTGATGGCGAAAGCGGTGGTTTTAGCATCTTAAATGGTAGTGAAGTTGTAGGTGGTAACTTAGTTGTTGGTTTACAGTACTCTAACCGTGGTGAGATAATTCAATCTGATCGTGATTTTGTACCACCGGGTGAGTCTTCATTTATTCCTGAAGGCACGCTAGGAGGGCTAACGCCTGATGGTAATGGTGGCTTCAAACCTCGCGATACTTCATATGATTACACTACAGACAGCTACGCACAAACACCGAATGAATTATTCAGCTTGTTCAGCAGCTTTAATAAAGAAATAGCTTCAGATACCGATTTAAGTGTCGACTTAATGTACACTCGACGTGAGTCAAATCAGCAAATGGCACCGCAACCTGCTGATATAATGCTAGATGTATGTCAGCCGGGCGGTGCAAATAATGGTCAGTGTATTGAAGATAAATATTCCTCTCAATTTATTGATGCTGACGGTAACTTACCAGAAGAATTACAATACAAACGTCGTATGACAGATGCTGGTCCACGTATCTACGATCAAGAAACTAATACTTATAGAGCATCTGTTGCTTTGTCAGGCTACCTTGACAATGATGACCAGTGGGACATTTCTGCAACTTATGGCCGTAATGACTCAAAAGACAAAGTAGAAAACTCTATTCATGCTGGCAATATGGAGCAAAGTATTTATAGCCATCAAGATCAATGGTTTACTAATACAGGTATTAATAATGCTTTTCTAACCTCACAAAGTGTTATGTATACAGAAACCAACGAAGGCGGCAACGAACAGTTTACTTTGGCGGCAGGCTACAACGGTGTTAGTGAAAATGATATCGGTTATGCGTTTGGTGTTGAATCTCGTTTTGAAAGCGGTTATTACACGCCTGATTTAATCACGCAAGCAGGGGAAAGTACTGCTGCGCAACAAGATCCAACTGACGGCAATTACTCAGTTCAATCAATTTATGCAGAAGTGTCAGTACCAGTAACCGACAAATTTACGGTTGAAGGTGCTACTCGTTACGATGATTACTCTACTTTCGGTGGCGCAGCCACTTGGAAAATAGGTGCAACTTATAACTTTACCGACAGCTTTATGTTACGAAGTGTAGCGGCAACAGGGTTTAGAGCGCCAAGTGTAAGTGAGTTATACGGTGGTAACTCAGGTTCATTCGATTATTTAGAAGATCCATGGGGAAATGAAGAAGATCCACAAATTCTAGTTAATTACACGAGTGATCCAAACTTAAAACCTGAAGAGAGTGAATCTTTTACTGTTGGTGCTGTTTGGGAAGTTACAGAAGGTGTGTCAACAACACTTGATTACTGGAAGTTTGATATTACCAATGCTATCAGTCGTGTTAATGTACAAAGTGAGATGAACCAGTGTTTTGATGGTGATCAACTTGCTTGTGACACAATCAACATCACTCAAGCGGGTGACTTATCTCACATGACTTCAACGTTAACTAATATTGGTCAACAAAACACCTCAGGTGTTGATTGGAATATTAATTACACGCATGATCTATTTAAAGTGTCGCTTGATACAACTTACTTACTTGATTTTGAAGAAGACGGTGTAAGTTATGAAGGTACCATTGATGGTAACATGGGTGGCTACTCTCAATTAAAGTCTAACTTATCTGTGTACGCAGATATCACCGAAGATGCAAGCGTGCTTTACACCGCACAATTTATTCAAGGTATGGACGGTAATGCGTGGGGAGATGAATACTCAACAGATAATGTTATTTATCATAATCTTTCTAGCTCTTATTACATAAATAGCGACTGGCAAGTTACAGGTGGTATTAAAAACATTTTTGATACAGAGCCTGAAGAAGTGCCAGATGGTAACGACATGAATACCGTACCAAATATCTATGATGTAGTAGGTCGTACATTCTTTGTTAGCACGTCATACAAGTTTTAATATGGGTGCTAGGTCGTGTTGAACATTGAGTCATTTTTGATACTTTTTTAAAAGTTCAGCAGATCTGAAGAATCGATAATAAAGCGGCAGAGTATTCTGCCGTTTTTTTGGGTTTTGAATCGCTCGAATGAGCTAAAATTTGTTTTATCTCATTAATTAAGCATTCTATAGATGCTTTTTTTTATGAAAACTCTATAATCAAGATAATTCGATAAGAGGAGTATATTCATGGGTAATATGGGCGTTTGGCAACTACTAATTCTTGCCGTTATTGTAGTGCTGTTATTTGGTACTAAAAAGTTACGTAATTTAGGCGGTGATTTAGGATCAGCGATTAAAGGGTTCAAGTCTGCTGTAAGTGAAGATAAAGAAAAAACTGCAGAAACACTTGACGATAAGTCCGCTGATAATCGAGACGTAAAACAAGATACTAAAGAAAAGGATCAGGCATAGTTTATGTTTGATATGGGCTTTTGGGAGTTAATGCTGATTGGCATTCTCGGCTTATTAGTTTTAGGCCCTGAACGATTGCCTGTTGCTATTCGATCCGTCAGAGGTTGGATTTCAAGTGCTAAAAAATTTAGTGAAGGGGTTAAAACTGAGCTAAAAGAAGAGTTGCGCATTAACGAGCTTCATGAAAATTTAAAAAAAGCAGAACAAAATGACTTAAAAAACCTCAGCCCTGAAGTCGCAGAGTCGTTACAGTCGCTTAAAGAAGCTGCTGAAATGGTGACGCGCCCATATGAAAACTCTTCAGCTAAAGAGGCTTTAACTAATCCTTTAGCAGATAGTGTTAAAGAGCAATCTCCTGCCAAAGAAGAACAGAAGCCAAATTCATGAGTGAAAAAGCCCAAGCTAACCACACCTTATTTGATCACTTACTGGAGTTACGCACAAGGTTATTGCGCTCGGTATTGGGTGTATTAATCGTTTTTTGTTCGTTAGCCTACTTTGCGCAAGATATTTATCAATATTTAGCGCTACCGTTGTTATCGACAATGCCAGAAGGCACGCAAATGATTGCAACTGATGTTGCCTCTCCTTTTTTTGCGCCCTTTAAGTTAACTATTGTCTTATCAATGTTTATTGCCATGCCGTTTATTTTATTCCAGGTGTGGTCATTTATTGCTCCAGGGTTATATCGAAATGAAAAACGGTTAGTTATTCCGCTTATGGTCGGCAGTACCGTTTTATTTTATGGTGGAATTGCTTTTGCTTATTATGTGGTTTTCCCTGTAGTTTTTGCTTTTTTTAATTCAGTTGCACCTGAAGGTGTTACGATTGCAACGGATATTAGTAGCTACCTTGATTTTGTTTTAAAACTATTTTTTGCTTTCGGTGCCGCATTTGAAATTCCAGTTGTTATTATACTGTTGTGTTGGACTGGTGTGACAGATGTCGACAGCTTACGTAAAAAAAGGCCTTACATTATTGTTGGCGCTTTTTTTATCGGAATGTTACTAACGCCTCCTGATGTTATTTCACAAACTATGTTAGCGGTTCCCATGTTATTACTCTTCGAAGTGGGTGTAATTTTCGCTTCGTTTTATACTAAAAAAAGTGTCGATGAAGAGCATGAAATTGCCACTAAAGGTGTCTCAAATGAGAAGTAAATTAAGTTATTTAGTTGTATTGGTCTTGTTGTGTGTATCTCAAGTGAACGCAAAGGCCTTTAATGAAAAATTTAAAGACTGTGTCAAAATAAGTGGTGATTCACAAAGATTAGCTTGTTTTGATGCTTTGGCTACAACACCGAAAACTAAAGCGACAACAAGCACTATTAAAGCTGCAGTTGAAGTCCCAACGGTTAAAAACAGTGTTGCTAATGCTAAAGCAAGTGAAAGTGTTACTCCCACAGCAGATAAAATCGCAGAATTTGGTGGTGAAAACCTAAAGGAAGAAGAAAAAGATAAGCTTGAACAAGTTACATTTGTTGTTAAAACGGTTAAAAAATCAAATTTTGGTAAACTTCAAATTACTTTTGAAAATGGACAAGTGTGGTATCAAACCGACAGTAAATCTATAAAACTGAAAAGTGGTGACACGGTTAATATAAAGCTTGGTTTTGCTACTGCAATTTATTTAAATAAAGTGGATAGTAATCGCTCCATTCGCGTAAAGCGAAAAAAATAGATAGTCAGATTTTGATTGATATAGGCGTTAATTTAACTAATAAAAGATTCGATAAAGATCGGGCTGAAGTTATAGAACGTGCTAAAAATAAAGGTGTCAGTGCTTTATTGGTCACAGGTACCAATGTAGAGGAAAGTCGTAAAGCTCTCGGTTTATGCCAACAATACCCAAAATATCTCGCTTGTACCGCAGGTGTTCATCCTCACGATGCTGACAATGTTAGCGATAATTATCTTGAACAATTAACGACTTTAGCACAATTTGAGCACGTTAAAGCGATTGGTGAATGTGGGTTAGACTTTAATCGCAACTTCTCTGCGCCACAGCAACAAGTTAAGGTATTTCAACAACAAATAGCATTAGCCGCTGAATTACAGATGCCCCTGTTTTTACATCAACGAGATGCTTTTGACCCTTGGTTAGCTCAACTCACTCCTTTTATCGATAAAGTGCCAGCAATGGTTACACATTGTTTTACAGGCAACAAACAAGAGCTTAGCACTTGTTTGGCGGCAAATATGTATATTGGTATTACAGGGTGGTTATGCGATGAAAGAAGAGGACAAACCTTAAGAGAGATTGTTCAACATATCCCACTTGAACGATTGCTCATTGAGACTGATGCGCCCTACCTTACGCCAAGGACAATCAGGCCTAAACCCAAGAGTAGCAGAAATGAACCTGCTTATTTGTCATATGTTGTTAAAGCATTAACTGAAATTACAGGGGTCTGCTCAGAACAAATTATTGAACAAACAAGCCTCAATGCAAGACAGGTATTTGGTTTAAATCATTGTGCTAGTCAATATACTATTGGTCAGTCAATTGATGAGAATCGAGAGGGCTAACTATGTGTTATTTTAAGCGCTTAACTTGGCTAGCTTACTTTCTTTTACTCTTTACTTTTCAGTTCACGAGTTATTCAGCTATTGCAGATACTCAAACAATAGCCCCCTCAATAGTTAATCCTCAAGGTTCTATTAAGAGGGCTGTTGAAGAAATATCGATTATTGATCCTGATATTCATTCAGACAGTAGTCATTATACTCAGTATTATCATGGCTTTATTGTTGGCGGTTTAACCTTATTAGCCTTGGTTATGTTAGTTATATTTGCTAATAGCCTTAATAAAAGTGCATTGTTTTTGTTCGGCTATTTTATGAGTCGAGCCTTATTACTATTAATAATATTACAAGAAAGTACGCTTTACTTGTTTTTTAATACTGATGAGTTTCGAGCGACCTGCTTAGCTTTATTACCTGTCATTGCCTTGATATTTATGGTTTATTTTATTCTTGATGTTTTCAATATTAAAAATAAATATTCACTGTTTTACCAACGAATTAAACACTTTAGTTGGGCATCAATTTGTATCACTTTGTTTAGCTTGTTTTTTGGTGTTCAAGTTAGTTTGGTTGTCAGTTTATCGATTCAATGTCTAATATATCTGTTCTTAATCGCTTTAGGCATTATGCTATTAAAAGCACGCCAGCCTTTAGCTATTGTATTAATTATCACCTTGGTGATTGAAACTTTTGCATTAGTGACGAACATCACAAGACTTCCGCTAAGTCATTTAATATACCTTGATCATGACATTGTTTTAACTGGGCTATTTTTCTGGTCAAACGCTCTTTTGGTGTTATTTCTAGCCAGTAAGTACTTGTTTATTCGACTACAGTCGCAAACCGAGCTGCAAGAACAGACGCTAGCGAGTGCTATCAGCGCAAAAAAAGCGAATGACGAGTTACTCGCTCTACATCAAGATAATCAAGAAGAATTAGAAGCACATGTACAAGAGCGCACTTTAGAACTTCATATTGCATTGCAAGAGTTAGAAAGCTCTAACCGAGAGCTTGAACTTAAAAATACTCAGGACGACTTAACAGGACTTTATAACCGACGCTTTTACGATCAAAAAATAAAGGCAGAATATCGTCGGAGTAAACGAAATTTAACACCATTAAGTTTAGTACTTATTGATATTGATCACTTTAAAGCTGTTAATGATACTTACGGCCATTTAGCAGGTGACCAATGCCTAGCTTGGTTAGGAAAAGCAATAAAAACACGTTTAAAACGAACAGCAGATTTAGGCTGTCGTTATGGAGGTGAAGAGTTTTGTCTAATTTTGCCTGATACTGATTCTGCGGGCGCATTAGCGTTAGCAGAAAAGCTTAGAATGGATGTTAGCAATGAACCTTGTCTGTATCACGATTTATCAATTAAGCTAACGATTAGCTCTGGGGTGGCGACTTATTTGCAACAAGGCGATATTATGCCGGAGCAATTATTCGAAGGCGCTGACAAAGCGCTTTATAAAGCCAAAGAGAGTGGACGAAATCAAACGAAGGTTCATCAGTTCCCTTAACCCTATAATTACCATCTTTTTAAAAATTACACTTTAGGAATCACATTATGTCTACTGACAATACTTTTGGGCAATATCCTGCACGTAGAATGCGTCGTATGCGCAAAGATGATTTTACTCGTCGATTAATGGCTGAACACCAACTAACGGTTAATGATCTTATTTATCCTGTCTTTGTGCTAGAAGGTGAGAATCAAAGAGAGTCGATTGCTTCAATGCCTGGAGTTGAAAGAAAAAGCATTGACTTGTTGCTAGAAGAAGCTCAAGAGTTAGTCGATCTACGTATCCCTGCTATTGCTATTTTTCCTGTAACACCGAGTGATAAAAAATCATTAATGGCGGAAGAAGCCTATAATCCTGAAGGGTTAGCTCAGCGAGCAGTTCGCGCGTTAAAGTCGAAATTCCCACAATTAGCCGTAATAACTGATGTTGCATTAGATCCATTTACTACGCATGGGCAAGACGGTATTTTAAGTGAGTGTGACAAGGATAAAGCCGGCCCAGAAGGTTATGTTGTCAACGATGTCACTAAAGACATATTGGTTAAGCAGGCACTCTCACATGCTCAAGCTGGCGCAGATATTGTAGCACCATCAGATATGATGGACGGCCGTGTAGGCGCTATTCGAGAAGCACTCGAGTCTAATGGCTTTGTTAATACAAAAATCTTAGCGTATTCAGCAAAGTATGCGTCTAACTATTATGGTCCATTTCGAGACGCAGTCGGCTCTGCAGGTAATATTAAAGGTGGTAACAAACACACTTATCAAATGGATCCTGCCAATAGTGATGAAGCTTTACATGAGGTGGCTCAAGACATTGCCGAAGGTGCAGATATGGTTATGGTAAAACCTGGTATGCCTTATTTAGATATTGTTCGTCGCGTTAAAGATACCTTTAAAGTGCCTACTTATGCGTATCAAGTAAGTGGCGAGTATGCCATGCATATGGCTGCCATTAACAATGGGTGGTTAGCTGAAAAGCCGTGTGTGATGGAAGGTTTATTAGCGTTTAAGCGTGCAGGTGCTGACGGTATATTAACTTATTTTGCTAAGCAGGTTGCTCAGTGGTTAAAAGAAGAGCAAAGCTAACACATCACTAAAAAAGGGGCTTAAAATGTGCCCCTTCTGCGTAATTTACTTATGTGTTTGCATCATCGATGCAGTTTTAGGTAACGCCAGTAAGTCAGCAAAAACACGCCATAATTCCGCTTTACTATCATCATTAACCAAAGTAGCTAAGTAATCCTGTACTAAGTCTTGCCCGTAGTTGTAGGTGATAACATAAGAGCGATTGTGTTGGTAAAAAGCTAAACGTTGTTTAGATCGCTCTTCGCTGCTTAAGGTATATTTCATTAATAAGGCTATAGCTTGTGATTCGTTAATATTGCCATCGATAAAGCGCTGGGCGACCATATTATCGACATAAGATAATTGATGTAATACCGATTGAATTTGATAATACCGCTCACTCTTTTCGGGATCTATTCCAGCCAGTGGGAACAGTACGTCACGTTCAAACGCAATGCGTTCTTGCCATGGAAATGTGACTTCAATGCCGTAGTTAGCACTGCCCTCAGCTAATAAAGAGGTTGGACTAAATAAATTATAAATAGAATACTCCATCCAGCCTTTAGCGTTCACTAAGTGTTTTTCCATTTGAGCATTAAAAATATGATGACCGGGATAGCCTTCATGGGCGGCTAAATCGATGACTCGCTCAATGTAAATTGGAAAATCCGTATTGAGCTGAATTAAGCTGTAACTATTACCTTTATACCAATTATAGGCGCTCCATATTTGATCGTTAACAAGCTCAACTGCAAAGTTTTCATCATTCGGAATGTCTATATATTGGAGAGTACGTTTTCTCGCCTCATTAATGGCGACAGAAAAGACACTGTCGAGTTTGTCCACAGGAATAATAAAGTCTTTACGATAATCAATAAACCGCTGAGTTAAATTCCCTTCTCCTGGAATTAGCCGGTCAAGCTGGAAGAGTATTTTGTCAAAATGTTGTTCATCATATTTCGGTGGTTGGGCGTCGTATAAAGCTTTACATTCATCGGTAAAACTCAGTTTTACGCCCAGTAATTGATTGATATAAGCTAATGATGATTCTAAATGAGCAAATAAGTAAGCTAATCGAGCTTGCTGATCACTTTTCTCAGTAAATGTTATCAGCTTTGCTTGATGGATAAGCTCCAGTGCTTCATTTTTTAATTGTGTTAATGAGATCTCTCCACCCTTAGGACGCCATTCATTTGGACCATAATAGGCGTCAACATAATATTCACTATGTTGTCCGATTCTTAATGATAACTTGACGTAACGCTCTGCAATCGCATTGATAGCTTTCATTCAATTTCCTAGGTACTGATAAATAAACATACGAATCTCAATATTTGTGGATATTGTATACCTTTGTTGCGGTGCGAAAAAGTGATAAATGAATAAGTCGTAGGGCAATATGTCAATATACTTTACATTAATCAATATCCGCCTATTTGAATAAAACATATCCTTTTGATTTTATTGGTTAATAATTTGTTGGTGCATTTATTGCACTATTGTCTAATATCTAATTAGCCGTTTTATTAGGACGTGTAAATGAATAAATTTAACAGTGTTTTCGGTTTATTTGCCGTATTATTTACAGCATTCTCGAATGCAAACATTATAGATATTGACTACCAGTATGACGGTAGTACTCTAACTTTGATTAATGGCCCTTCGCTTTTTGGTACAGAATTAATGGTGGGCGACACGCTTAACCTTACTTATACCGCAGAAGGTCATAACTCTTACTGGGATTTCTCATCTGTTGGTATTGAAGGTAATGTGAATTTAGGTTTTCAAGACTCATTTTCTTGTGGTGCACGCTCAAGTAGTGGTAGCTATAACGCCAATTTAAATGGTAGCAACGTATTAACTAATACTTATAGTGTCCCATATCAATCTTGTGTTCATTTAGGCCCTGATTCTATTGATTTTTCAGGATTAACAATGATAGATGTATTTTCAATCTCTTATACGCTTGAGTCATCGGCAGCTGATAATAATGTTATAGGTCCATATAGTGAAGTAACGTGGTGGCAGGTATGGGAGCTTTTCGATGGTGAAGATGTTGTATTTAACTATGAGCCTGATGGCCAAATACCTGAACCAACGTCAATCGCATTATTTGCTTTAGCGATAATGGCGCTATTAACTCGTAGGTATAAAGCTTTATAAATTCAGCGCTTTAAGGGCTATATTTTAAACACTGCTTGAATGACTCAGCAGTGTTTTTTTATGCCTAAATTTTTACTTAACCTGAACTCGGTTTAAGAGATGGTTAACAGTTTGAAAAATAGGTAAATAATTATTTTACTCCACTCTAGCTTGATAGTTTTTCTTAATTCAAGGCAAATTTCGCGACAATAGCTGGCCTATTGCAAGAAATTTAACGAAGAAGTAAGGAAAAATAGCTGCTAGAGAACTATTTGTTAAACCGAGCTCAGGTTACTTAGATTACGACTAAATGAGGGGGTTAACTTAACGTGAAAGTACTGATGACTAAAGAAAAACCTAATTTCTTCAAATGTAAATTTTCTTGTTTTAATTCATCAACAATTAATGGGTGAGTCGTTAGCCAAGTGTTCGGTAAGGTTAATAATAACTGATTATTTTCGAGTTCGATTTGATAGCAAGGCAAAACATCGTCTTTGCGTCGATGGCAAAGAATGACAGCTAACCGTAAAATAGTGAGTAAGTATTTCGCTGTTTGTAATTCTACGGCCGTTTGTTCTTGCAATAATGTTAAATTGATATCGCCTTTATATAATTGCACAAAAGCGGCGAGAACTTGCCTTTCTGTTTGGTTAAAACCCGGTAAATCCGCATTTTTAATAATATAAGCCCCATGTTTTCGATGCTGCTTATATTCGAGTAATAAACCGACTTCAAGCAAGGCACAACTTGCTATTAGTAGCTTATACCCATTATCTTTTTCTAGCTTTGTTGAAAGAGATAATTGGTCAAATAAATTAACGACTTGTGCGGTAATACGTTTTGCATGTTGTTGATCTATATGAAAACGCTCAACTAAAGACGCAATGGTGCGTTGTCTTATACTTAATTGTCGCATATTGGGCAGCATTTCGTAGAGTAAACCTTCACGTAATGCGCCACTAGACAGTTGTAGTGATTTGATTGAAAAACAGTCAAAAAGCGCTATCAATATAGCTAAGCCACTAGCGAATACAGGTATTCGATCAGTGGTTAGTCCATGAATAACAATGTCATCAAAGTGCTCAAAGGCGATAAGCTCTTGATATATACTTTGTAAAAAGTCGGCAGTAATAATGGCTGGCTTGTGCTGCGCTTGCAAAATTTCAGCTAATGCTTGCATGGTACCAGAGCCGCCAAGGACGGCTTGCCAACCAATTGTTTGATAAGCATTGATTAAAGGGGATATTTGTTCTTTAGCTGCTGCGATAGCACGAGTAAAATTTTCTTGGCGAGGTGTTAAATCGGCAAAGAACTGTTTTTTAAACGTAACACATCCGATATTTAAACTAGTCACAATTTTTGCGTCAAAGCAATTACCGACAATTATTTCAGTGCTGGCACCACCAATATCTAACACTAAACGATGATCAACACTGCAAGAGGTATGAGCGACGCCTAAGTAGATTTGCTGAGCTTCTTGCTCGCCAGTTAGTACAGATATGTTTCTACCGAGTACTTTTTTAGCTTGTTTTAAAAAATCGTCGGCGTTTGTGGCAATTCTTAGGGTGGCAGTGGCTACAATACGAATGTTTTGTTCGGGGATATCTTGCAGGCGTTCAGCAAAAAAACTTAAACACTCTAAACCACGGGCAATGGCATCATCATTTAACTGGTTGTCTTCATTTAGGCCAGAGGCCAAACGTACTTTACGTTTGACCTTATCGACTACTTGTACGCTATCTTCTAATAAACGTGTAATCAGCATATGAAAGCTATTTGAACCTAAATCTATCACGGCAAATAGCGGTAATTCTGAAACAGCGTCTTTACTGTCAATAACGTTTTTTTCCATTAATAAAGCCTAAGACTTACGGCCACGATAATTGCCGCCACCACTACGATTACGGTTTTGATTGCCATTACCTTGGCGATTACCGTGTGCTCTAGGGCGTCGCTGTCTTGGTTTTGGTCGTGGTAAATCTGTCAATAACGCATCTGGATCGTATTTAGTTACCGGTAATTGATGTTCGATATACGCTTCAATGTCTGGCAAGTTAAGGGCTGAATCTTCACAGGCAAAACTAATGGCGTGACCCGTCGCACCAGCACGGCCAGTGCGACCAATACGGTGAACATAATCTTCACAATCATCAGGTAAATCATAGTTAAATACATGAGAGACACTGTCTATATGTAAACCACGTGCAGCAACATCAGTCGCCACTAAAACATCAAGATTACCCTTGGTAAAGTCTTCTAATATTTTTAACCGTTTCTTTTGAACAACATCACCCGTTAATAAGCCAACTCGAATATTATCGGCGGCTAAGTGATCGTGTACTTTTTCACAAATATGCTTTGTATTAGCAAAGATAATCGCTTTATCAGGCCATTCTTCTTCAATAAGTGTTTGTAATAAAGCCATTTTATCTTCATTTGAAGGATAGAATAACTCTTCTGAAATACGATTGTTTGTTTTTTGCTCAGGAGCAACTTCTACGCTTTCTGGTTCATTCATGTGCTCGAATGCCAACTCTTTAACGCGAAATGATAGCGTTGCTGAAAATAGCATGCTTAAGCGCTCTGTCGCTGGTGGCATTTTTCTAAACATATAACGTATGTCTTTAATAAAGCCTAAATCGAACATGCGATCGGCTTCATCTAATACAATAGCTTCAATGTGATTAAGGTTGTATATTCCTTGTTTTAAATAATCGATTAATCGGCCACATGTACCAATTAAAATATCTACACCACTTTCTAGTTCTTGGCGTTGACTTTCATAACCTTCGCCCCCATAAACTACACCAAGACGTAATCCTGTGCTTTTAGCCATTTCAATAGCATCACGATGGATTTGTATAGCAAGTTCACGAGTTGGTGCCATTATTAAGGCGCGAGGTTGGTTATGATCTGGTTGAGGTTTTTGCAGTAATTGGTGAAATGTGGCAGCTAAAAAAGCGATAGTTTTACCTTCACCTGTTTGAGCTTGACCAGCAATATCGGTACCTTTTAAAAGTATCGGTAAAGATTTCGCCTGTATCGACGTGCAATGTTGAAAGCCCATGGCTTCTAATCCGGTCACTACTTGCGGAGCAAGATTAAGATCAGCGAATTTTATTTCTGTTAAGTGTGTTTTTTTCATGGACGCTAGCTTAACAGGTATAAGTAAAAAACGGTATCGAATAAATGATGATGCGGTTATACTTCGCATTAAATTAACTAATTTAGGCAATTATGCCTACATCAACGGAGAATATAATGAGCGATAAAATTATTCAGCTTACGGATGACAGTTTTGAAGCTGATGTTCTAAATGCATCAGGCCTAGTTTTAGTCGATTTTTGGGCAGAATGGTGTGGACCATGTAAAATGATTGCACCGATATTAGATGATATTGCTGAAGAATATCAAGACCAAGTGACTGTTGGTAAATTAAATATTGATCAAAACGAAGGTACTCCACCTAAATACGGTGTTCGTGGTATCCCAACGTTATTATTATTTAAAGACGGCACTTTAGCAGACACTAAAGTGGGCGCTTTATCAAAAACACAATTGAAAGAATTTTTAGATAAAAACCTATAAATTTTTTGTTAAATATTAAAAATAAAAGGCTCAAATGGTTAATTTGAGCCTTTTTTGTGCGATTAATGCAAACGCCTTACTTTACGACACCACTAATTAGTGCTAAATTTAACTTCTCAAAGAAAATACAAATTAAGACACATCAACATCCCTATTCCTAAGTTAGTACTTTGTCATCAGACAAATACAACGAAAAACAGATAAAACATGTTAAAGAACCTCACTATGAATCTTACCGAACTGAAAGAAAAATCCATTAGCGACTTAGTAAAGCTAGCCGAATCAATGAAGCTAGATCATCTCGCTAGAACTCGTAAACAAGACATTATCTTTGCTATCTTAAAAGCACACGCAAAAAGCGGTGAAGATATTTTTGGCAGTGGAGTCCTAGAAATACTCCAAGATGGCTTTGGCTTTTTACGTTCATCCGATTCATCCTATTTAGCAGGTCCTGATGATATTTACGTATCACCTAGCCAAATAAGACGCTTTAGTATGCGCACTGGTGATACCATTCAAGGTAAGATACGCCCACCTAAAGACGGTGAACGCTATTTTGCTTTATTGAAAGTTGCAGAAGTTAACTTTGACCGTCCAGAAAATGCCCGTAATAAAATCTTATTTGAAAACCTCACACCTATTCATCCGCTTGAACGACTTACTATGGAACGTGGTAATGGTTCAACAGAAGACATTACTGCCCGAGTACTCGATTTAGCCTCACCAATTGGTAAAGGTCAGCGTGGGTTAATTGTTGCTCCGCCAAAAGCAGGTAAAACATTATTACTACAAAATATCGCGCAAAGTATTGCTTATAATCACCCTGATGCAGAGTTAATGGTATTGCTTATTGATGAGCGACCAGAAGAAGTAACAGAAATGCGTCGTTTGGTTAAAGGTGAAGTTATCGCTTCAACATTTGACGAGCCCGCTAATCGCCATGTTCAGGTAGCTGAAATGGTTATCGAAAAAGCAAAACGTTTAGTAGAACACAAAAAAGATGTCGTTATCTTACTCGATTCAATCACTCGTTTAGCTCGTGCATACAATACGGTTATTCCTTCGTCAGGTAAAATTCTTACCGGTGGTGTTGATGCGAATGCCCTACATCGTCCAAAGCGTTTCTTTGGTGCTGCTCGTAATATTGAAGAAGGTGGTAGTTTAACGATTATCGCTACAGCATTAGTTGAAACTGGTTCTAAAATGGATGAAGTTATCTACGAAGAATTTAAAGGTACAGGTAACATGGAATTACACCTGTCGCGTAAAGTTTCTGAAAAACGTGTGTTCCCTGCTATTCACATTAATCGCAGTGGTACACGTCGTGAAGAACTAATCACTAAGCCTGATGAATTACAAAAAATGTGGATTTTACGTAAAATTGTTCACGAAATGGATGAAGTTTCCGCTATTGAGTTCTTAATTGATAAACTCGCGATGACTAAAACCAACGATGAATTTTTTGATTCTATGAAACGTAAATAGTCATTACCAATGATCGAAAGAAACCAGTCTTTGCGACTGGTTTTTGTTTTTTAATAACAGACATATTAATGACTTAACTGTGACATTAATCTGGTTGCTATCCTAAGTAAGAAAAGTGCCGTTATGAAATATAGTGATTTAAGAGACTTTATCGCTCAATTAGAAAAAATAGGGCAGCTAAAACGCATTAGCCAACCTATTTCTACAGAGCTAACAATGACAGAGATTAGTGATCGTACTTTGCGTGCTAAAGGTCCTGCGCTATTGTTTGAACGCCCTATAGATAAAAACGGTGTTGAAAGCTCTGTTCCGGTACTTACAAATTTGTTTGGTACGCCAGAGCGTGTTGCCTTAGCAATGGGGCAAGAAGACGTAAGCGCGCTGCGTGATGTTGGTAAACTATTGGCTATGCTAAAAGAGCCTGAGCCACCAACGGGCTTTCGAGACGCGATTGGTAAAATACCCATTTATAAACAAGTGCTTAATATGCCGACGAAAGTTTTAAAAAAAGCGGCGTGTCAGCAACAAGTTTTTAGTGGCGATGAGGTAGATCTAACGCAATACCCTATTCAAACATGTTGGCCAGGAGATGTTGCTCCGTTGATCACTTGGGGACTTACAGTCACCAGAGGACCACATAAAGAACGACAAAATTTGGGGATTTATCGTCAGCAATTATTAGGTAAAAATAAAGTGATCATGCGCTGGTTATCACATCGTGGTGGCGCTTTAGATTTTCAAGAATTTAAGAAGTCGAATCCTGGTGAAAACTACCCTGTGTCAGTTGCTTTAGGCGCTGATCCTGCGACTATTTTAGGTGCAGTGACTCCAGTCCCTGATACTTTATCTGAATATGCCTTTGCAGGATTATTGCGTGGTAGTAAAACAGAAGTCGTTAAATGTATCAGTAATGATTTAGAAGTGCCTGCGTCAGCCGAAATTGTTTTAGAAGGCTATTTAGATCCTAACGAAACAGCGCCAGAAGGTCCTTATGGCGATCATACCGGATATTATAATGAAGTAGACGACTTCCCTGTTTTTACCGTGACTCATATAACTCAGCGTGAAAAGCCTATTTATCACAGTACATACACAGGTCGTCCACCTGATGAGCCTGCTATTTTAGGTGTCGCACTTAATGAAGTCTTTGTACCAATTTTACAAAAGCAATTTCCAGAGATTCAAGACTTTTATCTGCCACCTGAAGGTTGCTCATACCGGTTAGCGGTAGTCACGATTAAAAAACAATACGCAGGACACGCCAAGCGTGTGATGATGGGGGTTTGGTCATTCTTACGTCAATTTATGTATACCAAGTTTGTTATTGTTTGCGATGATGATGTTAATGCCCGAAGTTGGGAAGATGTTATTTGGGCAATGACTACTCGAATGGATCCCAGTCGTGACACGGTATTAATAGAGAATACTCCGATTGATTACTTAGACTTTGCTTCACCAGTTTCAGGTTTAGGATCAAAAATGGGATTAGATGCCACCAATAAATGGCCTGGCGAAACGGACCGAGAATGGGGTGAGCCTATAACAATGACCGATGAAGTGAAAACGCAAGTCGATCAGTTATGGGATGAGCTTGGGATTTTCGAATAATTAACACCGTTCAATGGTTTTGTTAATCACTGTTGGGCAGTACTGTAATAGAATAGGTTAAAAAAAATGAAAGTTATTAATTGTCAGGTTCACTCAATTACTTCACTCACAACACATGTGTATAAGGTATTGTTAAAGCCTGAGCAACCTGTCGATTTTATTCCCGGACAATATTTAAATTTTGTCATGAGCGATGAAGATAAACGTCCGTTTTCAATTGCCAGTGCGCCAAGTGCTGAATTTATTGAATTGCAAATCGGTGCTTTTGGCGCAGACAGTTATCCAATGCAGGTTATCGAGAAAATAAAGTCTAATGATAGCGTAACGATCGAAATTCCTTTAGGCAATGCACAATTGCGCACCGACAGTGAACGCCCATTGTTATTAATGGCCGGCGGTACAGGTTTTTCTTATATAAAATCAATGTTTGAACACCTTGCTGAACAAAAGAGCACTCGCGAAGTTGTCGTTTATTGGGGACTTCGTGAACCAAGCGCATGTTACGAGTTACATGAAACAGCAACTATGGTCGCGCAAATGCCTAATGCGAGTTTTATACCTGTGGTAGAACAGCCTGATGAAACTTGGCAAGGAAGAACAGGCCTTGTGCATCAAGCAGTAATGGCTGATATTGCCAATTTAGCTCCTTATGATATTTATCTTGCTGGTCGTTTTGAAATGGTTGGTTTAGTCAGAGGTGATTTTGTTGAAAAAGGCGCATTATTAGAACATATGTACGCTGATGCCTTTGCTTATATCTAAGTTTCTCTGCTTAACTCTTAGCTTAAATTCCCGCCATTGAGCGGGAATTTTTTTAGGTAATAGCTTTTTTCAGTAAGTTAAAAGCTTGTTCATGCTTGCCTTGTTCATTTAGTGCTGATGAACAAGCCTTAGCGTCACGCAAGTTGATTGAATACTCTTCAATATTAAATAAGGTGTAAAACGCTTTTTCACTCATTTGCCACTGGCCGCTCGCTAGCGCTAAATGACCTAAGCAAGATAACCACTTAACACTTTGTTGATCTTTATGTAGGTGCTTTTGAACCGCCGCAATTAAGCTTTCTGCTTTATTGGCTGTTTGCTCTAAGGGAAGACTCACCAGTTGATGTATAAAATCATCACTCGCTTCTTTTTTAAGTGAAGGTAACAATAATTCTTCTAAAGGCGCAATAATATTGTTTTGCGCTAAGATGCGGCAATAAGCAAATAAAACAGCCTCACGTTGTTTTATTTTTTTCGGTAAGCTTTGCCAGTACGCCGATAAAGCTTTTTGGTCGCGCTCACGCAGTAACTGGCTAAACATGCCACTAAAAGCGGTATTTTCACTCGTTGCTAACTGCGCTTGGTTAACATTTTTGTTTTTTCTTGCCGAGGTTAAGTGTTGTATTGCCCCTTCATAACGCTGTTCAATTAAACATAAGTCAATCTCTAGCTGTAGTAATCGAATATCATGACCAAGTTGCTTATGGTACTTATCTAAAATTAAGCGTGCTTTGTCATATTCTTGATGACTCATAAACAAGCGAACTTTAACAATTATCGACTCTAGACCCGCAATTTTCATGTGATTTTGATCGGCAGTAAACTCTTCAAGTAAGGTTAAATAGTGTTGAGTATTAGGGCGCAACCCTTGCTGTTCGGCAGCTGAAGCAGCCAGTAAGTAAGCGGTATGCTGCTGATGTGCAGGTTCTGCACTTTTTGCTAATAAATGCTCAGCTTGTTGATAATCTTTTAACACATAAGCAGAAACGCCTTTATTAAAGTCTTTAACTGCTCGTCGATGACTGGCAAAAGCAATTTTTCGCCAACCACCAAAGCCGAATCGATAGCCACCACGTAACATTTTTAAGGCCAGTAAAGTGATTAACAGTATGACAATAAACCAGAAAATAGCGGTATAAACTGTTAACTCAATAACTTTACCCTTCATTGCGATGGCGATATAACCAGGTTCGCTGATCAGCATTGGTGTTAAGGCAACTACCAGTAAAAAGAGTACGATAATGCCAATAAAGCGGATCATAATTGCTCCTCGCTTTCATCAGGTTTAGCTGATTTTTTAGCTTCCTCAATGGCTTTTGCTTTTCTGTCTGCTTCTTTTTGAATCGCTTTTTCCTTTTGAATTTGCTCTTCTAAAGTCAGCTTAGAGGGTGATGTTTTATCTTCTTCATCTTGTGCTTTTTCTTGCTCATCACTCGATGGCTTAACTGGATCGACAAGAGGTTTGAACGAGGTGTTATTGAAGATAGGTCGATCGTCAAGAATATTGTGTAGCGCAGAAAGTGACGATAAGGTACTTGGGTAATCGAAACTCACAAGTTCCTTCTTCAATTGTTTAATACGTACTAAAAATTCTTGGTTACGGGTATCTTGCATATCAAAATAATTAGATAACCAAGCTTGAATATCCTCAAGAGATTTAAGATAGAGCTGACTCTTACCTTCTCTTGCTGCCCATTGAGCTTGTTGTAATTTCAAGCTAAGATTTTCTTTTAAATTTTGTTGATATTGTGGCGATAACAAAGGCTTAGCACTGCCGTCACGAATATGAATAACAACAAAGGTGTCTAAAAAGTTTCGCCAAGTTTTGGCTAGGTTGTCTTGCCAATCGTTTACATCACTTGTAAGTGCTAAATCCGCCGTGTCCTTGTCTTTATTGACTTGCTCCATCACCAAAGGTAAATCGGTTAACTGTTTATCTAAAGCCATTAATGAAAGCACGATATTTTCGATTGGTAGAACCGGCATAAGTTGCAGTGCTTCAATATCTTGATGAATGAGTTTTCTAACAGGTAAAAAGTTAGGGCTATTAAGTTCTGCTAATCGGCTATCAGCATCTTTTAATAGGTTTATTGATGCCCGAGTATCACGTTCTAACCACATGGTTCTGGCGGCGATTCGGATCAAGTATTCCGCTTCATGAATAAGCCAGTCACTGGGTTTGTTTTGTTCAAGTCGGGCAACTGCATTTTCTAACTGTTCTAATTTTTTATTGCTATCGGCTTTAACTTTCGCTTCTACTTGCTGTAACTGAGCTGAAAACTGACTTTGCTGTTGATTAAGTTGTTGAGTGACGCTTTGCTGGGTTGCTAAATTGTCACGTTGGCTTGAAGTCGTTAATTCATTAGCTAATGCAAGGCGTTGTTGGTTTAGCCAATAAAAACTGGCAGCAGCAACGCCAATAGCAGCTAATGCTAAAAGCAAAGCGAGTAAGCCAACCTTTGACAGTTTACTTTTGCTTTCGGTTGTTTTTATCTCTTTACGGTTGTTTTTTACGCTGGCGGGCGTAGAGGTTGCTTTAGACTCACTAATTTTAGGAGGTGTCGATGTCGCAGAGGCCGACTTTTTCTCAGGAGAGTTAGCGTGATCATTTTCTTGTGATGTTTTTTTGTCTGTCATGATCTTATTCCGTAATTGACATATTGAATGCTCGAAAAGTTTAAGTTAATACCTTAATAATTGCTTGATCGTTAGCCCCGTTAGCATTAATAACGTTGCGTAAGCCAAGCGCTTGTGCATTATTTGCAATACGTTCGCTGGCCACTACCCAAGTACAAGTAGTTAACCAGTGAGTAAAAGGCAACTTTTCTTCCTGTGTTAAAGTATCAAGAAAAGCCGTTATTATGTCTACAATTCTTTGTAATAAAGCGTTACTAGTAATTACGATAGCGCTTATTTTTGCTGCTTGCCATTGTTTCACCATATTATCAGAAAATGTTCGCCATACACGTTGGTAACTTTCAAGATAGTTTACTTTGGCGCCACGTTCACTAAGTTCAGTGTATAAATGCTCTCTGCCCCCATCGCCACGGACAATAAGAATATTTTTATTGAAAACACTCGACAGAGCATCTAAGCGAAGTAACCCTTCACTGGTGTGTAGTTCAGGGCAAATAACAGAGCGAATATCGCATACCTCTAGAGCCTTTTTTGTTGCTTGACCGACAGTGAAAAACTGAATGTTTTTATCGCTAGTAAGCTTTGCCCACGTTTTTATTGGTAGTGCTTGGTTAGCGAAGTTAACCGCTGCACTACTAATAAAAATAATAATATCCGGTGAATTTATTTTTAAACTGGTGCTGATAGCTTGTTGACTGACGATTTGTTGATAGTCAAAAAAGGACTGGCAACTGGCTGAGATACCAATTGTTTCTAGTTGGTGTGCTAATTGTCGGCCTTTTTCTTCAGGACGAGTAATTAGCACATGTTGACGATTATTGTTGATCGGCATAAACCTGTTTTAAAATCACGTCGGCGCCTTGCGACAATAAAGTTTGAGCAAGACTATTTCCTATGCTTTCACCTTGTTCGAGGGTGCCTCGAATATCGCTTTGTATGATTTTACTGCCATCAACAGCACCGACTAAGCCTCGTAAGTAAATTTCGTTGTCTTCAATCACTGCATAAGCACCAATGGGGACTTGGCAGCCACCTTCCAATGCTCTATTCATGGCACGCTCGGCAAGAACGCGAATACGAGTATTGGTATCTTCTAATGGAGCAAGTAACGCCTTAATGGTTTGATCATCGGTGCGACATTCAATACCTACTGCGCCTTGCCCGTTAGCTGGCAACATAACTTCAGGTTCAATAAATTGACGAATTCGCTCAGGCATTCTTAGCCTAATCATACCGGCAGCCGCTAAAATAATGGCGTCGTATTCACCATCATCTAATTTTCTTAAACGGGTATTAACGTTACCTCGTAAATCTCGAATATCTAGATCTGGACGAGACGCTTTAATTTGACATTGACGGCGTAAACTTGAAGTACCCACAATAGCGCCTTGTGGCAGTGCATCAATACTATCAAAGTTATTTGAAACAAAAGCATCGCGTGGATCTTCTCTAGGACAAATTACTTCTAGCCCTAAGCCATCAGGAAAATCTACCGGCACATCTTTCATCGAATGAACGGCGATATCGGCACGATTTTCTAAAATTGCTACTTCAAGCTCTTTAACAAACAAGCCTTTACCGCCCACTTTGGCTAAAGGCGTATCTAAGATGACATCGCCTTTGGTGGTCATTGGGATAAGTTCAACGGTAACATCGCGATGAAAATGTTCTAGTTGAGCTTTAACATACTCTGCTTGCCACATTGCTAACGCACTTTTACGTGTAGCAATGCGGACGATTTTATTGGTCATTTGTCAGTCCTAAATAGGGATTATTGTGCTGATAAGTTGATAGGGGTATCTGCTTGTTTTGACACTGCATCAGAAAGAAATTGCCAAAACTCGCCACCACCACGATTGTCTATCCATTGGTCGTTTTCAAATGCGAAGTGATGACCATTAAATTTAGTTGCCACCCACACTTGGTGTAAAGGTGCTTGCTTGTTGATAATGATTTTGGTTTTATTGAGAAAGGTAAGCGTTAAAATTCCGCTAGCGCCTTCAAAGTCTATATCCGTTCCACATTCTTCAATAGCTTCTTCAACGGCTAAAATTAACTCGTCAGATAAGGCATTATATTGGCTGTCGTTCATTGCACTTCCTTTGTTAATAACTGGCTATTTACATTTTTATTTAGCTATAGCGTTATTAATGGCTGTAATTGATGATAAGCATGTGAGTATAATACCAATCACCTTAGAAAAAATCACTTTCAGCGTGACTTTGGTTGATAAAAAAATTGATTTAAACGACTTTCATGGCTTAAAACTCAACAAATGAATTTACAACATAAAAAACTTTTAATTTCTTGCTGCTTTTTTTCACTTATCGCATTGGCGGGTTGTGGTTTAAAAGCCGATTTGTATCAATCACCTGAGTCGGTAAAGGGTGAAGGAATTATACCTGAAGAAGATACAAAGCAAACAGAGCAAAGTGAAGATAAAATTGATAACAAAACAACTGAAGCACACAGCTCAGATAAGCAGGAGATAGAATAGTGGATTTTTTTAATCAAAAAGAGGGTTCATTATTTGCTGAAAATTGCCAAGTGTCAGCAATTGCGAAGCAATACGGCACCCCATTATATTTATACTCAAGAGCAACCATAGAACGTCATTGGCATGCCTTTAATGACGCTGCGTCTGAACAAGATCATCTTATCTGTTATGCAGTGAAAGCAAACAGTAACTTAGCGGTATTAAATGTTATGGCGCGCTTAGGTTCAGGCTTTGACATTGTTTCTCAAGGTGAGTTATCTCGTGTTTTAGCTGCTGGAGGCGATCCAAGTAAAGTTGTTTTTTCTGGGGTTGGTAAAAAGTCTTCTGAAATCGCCTTTGCTTTAGAGCAAGGAATTTACTGTTTTAATGTTGAATCTGCCCCTGAATTAGCCAGAATTAATGATGTGGCCAAGTCGATGGATAAAATTGCGCCTATATCATTAAGGGTTAATCCAGATGTTGACGCCGGTACGCATCCTTATATATCTACTGGTTTAAAAGAGAATAAGTTTGGTGTTGCCATTGACGACGCTGAAGCGATTTATCAATACGCAGCGAGCTTATCCCACTTAGCCGTGAAAGGAGTTGATTGTCATATTGGTTCACAATTAACCGAGTTAACGCCATTTTTAGATGCTTTAGATCGAGTATTACTTTTGGTTGATAATTTAGCCGCTAAAGGTATTAAGTTATCTCACTTAGATGTTGGTGGCGGATTAGGTGTATGTTATCAAGCGGAAAATCCACCGCATCCTGAACAATACGCCAAAGCGCTGGCTGATAAATTAACGGGTTATGATCTTAAACTTATTTATGAACCCGGTAGAGCAATAATGGCGAATGCTGGCATCTTAGTAACCGAAGTCGAATTTTTAAAAGAAAACGAAGACAGAAACTTTGCGATTGTTGATGCGGCCATGAATGACTTAATTCGGCCGGCACTTTATCAAGCGTGGCAAGCAATTATCCCTGTAGAGCAGCGTGACGACGTGCCTGTTAAACAATATGATGTTGTTGGCCCTGTGTGTGAAACAGGCGACTTTTTAGGTAAAGAACGTGAATTGGCAATAAAACCAGGCGATTTACTCGCTGTTCGTTCTTCTGGAGCTTATGGTTTTACCATGAGCTCAAATTACAACAGCCGCCCTCGTGCTGTTGAAGTTATGGTTGATGGTGGGCAAACTCATATTGTGCGCCAAAGAGAAACCATTGAGCAGTTATGGCAGGGTGAAACATTATTACCGTAAGGTGTTGGTTTTCGTTTTTTAATAAGAAGATGAATAAATGTTAGTAAACTTTTCTAAAATGCATGGCTTGGGCAATGACTTTATGGTTATTGATAATGTGACCCAGAGCGTTTATTTGTCTACCGAGCAAATTAAAAAGCTTGCCGATCGTAATTTTGGTATTGGCTTTGACCAATTGTTAATTGTTGAGCCTCCGTACGATCCCGATTTAGATTTTCATTATCGTATTTTTAACGCTGACGGTAGTGAAGTGGCGCAATGCGGTAATGGCGCACGCTGTTTTGCCCGTTTTGTGCGTATGAAAGGCCTTATTAATAAAAATAAAATAAAAGTCTCTACCCAATCGGGCAAGATGACGTTATTTATTGAACGTGACGGTAATGTATCTGTGAACATGCCAGTACCTCGCTTTGAGCCTAAGCAAGTCCCTTTTAACGCGCAAAAGGTAGAAGGCACTTACATTTTACGCAGCGAAGCTGAAACTGTCCTTTGTGGTGTGGTTTCTATGGGAAATCCACATTGTGTCATTACTGTCGACTCTGTTAGCGAAGCGCCAGTTGAAACATTAGGCTACGAACTTTCTCATCATGAACGTTTTCCTAAACAGGCTAATGTTGGCTTTATGGAGGTTGTTTCGCCAGAGGCCATTAAACTTAGAGTTTATGAGCGTGGTGCTGCAGAAACCTTAGCTTGTGGCAGTGGCGCTTGTGCCGCAGTGGTTATTGGCCAAATGCAAAAGAAATTAGCGAAACAAGTAACTGTTGAATTACCTGGCGGACAATTGAGAATTTATTGGAAAGGCCCCGGCAATCCAGTAAAAATGTCAGGCCCTGCAGTACATGTATTTGATGGACAAATTCAGCTTTAATCAATGTAAAATATAATTATGACCAACGAACGAATTTTAAAAAAAGAGCAAGGCCTCACTATGACAGACAATGAAAAAATATTGGGGTTGGCTGCGTTACAATCAGATGAACTGCCATTAACGGATGAGATGGTTTGCGCATATTTAACAGACAACCCAGAGTTTTTTAATCGTAACCCACAATTACTCACCAGTTTGCGATTAGCCGATAATCACCGTGGTGCTGTTTCATTAGTTGAAAGGCAACAGCAACAACTTCGTCAAAAAGCGCACGCACTCGAGGAAGAAATCACTGAACTTATGTCAGTGGCTAATAACAACGAACAGCTTTTTACACTCTATAGTGATTTGTATTTACGCCTGCTTGATTGTCAAACCGCAGAAGAGTTAATTGATTGTTTGCATCAAGCAACAACCGAATTATTATCATTGTCAGATTTAAAGTTGTGGCTACACAAAGACATCGCTATGAATCATTTTGCCCTTGTTAAAAACGATTGTACGGGGGTTATGCAAAATAGATTAACTAAAGAAGACTATTATTTTGGTCGATTGCAACAAAGTGAGCAGCAATTGATTTTTTCAGCGCCGACATCAGGTTCTGTCGTATTAATGAAGTTAACCAACGACTCCAATAACGTAGATTTAGGTTTTATCGCTATTAATAGCCAAGATGCAGAACATTTTGACCCACGTATGGATACCTTGTTAATTAGCCAATTTAAAAAGCTGGTTGCTAAGTTATTACAAAAGCATTTAGCGCTTTAAGTGTACGTTAATTGATGAAATATTATCGCCGCCCAACTCCTATTAAAGCGATCAGCTTTGATTTAGACGATACCTTGTATGCTAATTCGCCAATAATGATCGGCGCAGAAGAAAAAATGCTAACTTTTTTTGCCGAGCTTTTTAACGATATACCCGTTACAAATAAATTAGCCAGTAAGCATAAGTTCGTTTTTGATCAACAGTTTTGGCTGCCGTTTAAACAACAAGCCATTGCTAAGCAGCCTTTAATTTTTCATGATGTTGTCGCGTTTCGACTTGAAAGTTATTATCTAGGTGCTTGTGCATTAGGGTATTCATCTCAACAAGCAAAAATAAAAGCGCAACAAGGAATGGATTACTTCGCTGTTGTTCGCAGTCAATTTACCGTACCCCAAGCAAGCCATGAGTTACTCAAAAAATTAGCGCAACATTTTCCTCTAGTAGCTATAACTAATGGAAATGTTGATACCAAAGCGATTGGTCTTGAAGGTTATTTTCAAGATGTTTTCTATGCTGTTGGTGGCCTTAAACAAAAGCCAAGCGCGGATATGTTTCATTTGGCATGTAAACGGTTAACGATTAAACCTCAAGAATTGCTACATGTAGGTGATTGTGGCAATGCTGATATACTCGGCGCAATTGCCGCGGGTTGTCAGGCGGCATGGCTGCCTATTTATCATGTGGGTAAACCTTTAAAAGTGTTACCCCACATTGAATTGTCTTCGGTAAATGAATTGACGGATTTGTTGCCTGATTAACTCGGCACTTATATTCGATATTTTAATTTTTTTTAACTTAACAAATGTGACCTTTTCCAATGGATGTTTCTGAATTACTTGATGCTTTAAATGATAAACAACGTGAAATTGTTGCGGCACCTAAACAAAATATGTTGGTTTTAGCCGGCGCTGGTAGTGGTAAAACTCGAGTGCTGGTTCAGCGTATTGCCTGGCTAATGAAAGTTGAACAAGTATCGCCACACAGTATTCTAGCGGTAACCTTTACCAATAAAGCGGCGGCTGAAATGCGCGCGCGGGTTGAACAAGTGGTTGATGGTAATACTCACGGTATGTGGATAGGGACTTTTCATGGCTTGGCTCATCGTTTATTGCGTATGCACTTTCAAGAAGCAAAGCTACCGCAAAGTTTTCAAGTATTAGACTCAGATGATCAACTTCGTTTAGTTAAGCGTATTATCCGTTCATTAAACTTAGATGAAAAGCGTTGGCCTGCTAAGCAAATGCAGTGGTATATCAATGGCAAAAAAGATGAAGGCATTAGACCACAACACATTGAGGTGTATGACGATCCAACCGAGCAAACTTTTGTAAAAATTTACCAAGGTTATCAAGAGGCATGTGATCGATCAGGATTAGTTGATTTTGCTGAGCTCTTATTGCGCGCTCATGAACTGTGGCTAGACAACCCTGTTTTATTAGAGCATTACCAGCAGCGCTTTAGCCAAATTTTAGTTGATGAATTTCAAGATACCAATGCCATTCAATATGCTTGGTTAAACATGCTCGGTAGAGCAAAAAGCAATGTCATGATTGTCGGCGATGATGATCAATCAATTTATGGTTGGCGTGGAGCAAAAATTGAAAATATTCAACGATTTCTTGACGATTTTGATAATGCTCAAACTATTCGACTAGAACAAAATTATCGTTCAACGGCAAATATTCTAAATTCAGCCAATGAATTGATTACTAAAAATAATAATCGGTTAGGTAAAGAATTGTGGACCGAAGATGATGCTGGCGAGAAAATTTCCATATATACCGCATTTAATGAAATCGACGAAGCTCGTTTTATTGCCGGGCGAATTAATGATTGGAAAGGCAGTGATTGGGGTAAAGATGAAAACAAAGGACAATTAGACCAAGTCGCCATTTTATACCGTAGTAATGCACAGTCTCGTTTATTAGAAGAAGCATTATTACAAGCACAATTACCTTATCGTATTTATGGTGGCCAACGCTTTTTCGAACGCCAAGAAATTAAAGATGCCCTTGCTTATATGCGGTTAATCAACAATCGCGACGACGATGCAGCCTTTGAACGCATTATTAATAAACCAACTCGTGGCATAGGCGAGCAGTCTATCGGGATGGTTCGAGATGCCGCAAAAAGTTTAGAAGTGACGTTATGGCAAGCGTGTCAGCACATGTTACAAGGCGATTTATTAAAAGGACGCAGTGCTAAAACGATTGGTAATTTTATTACGTTAATCGAACAGCTTGAAGATGACTCAAAAGACTTAGATTTAGATCAACAAGTTAACTTCGTTATTAAAAATAGTGGACTTAAAGCAATGTATCAAGCCGAAAAAGGCGAACGTGCGGAGCAGCGTATTGAAAACTTAAATGAATTGGTAACAGCTTGCCAAACGTTTGAGATGGATCCAGAGCTTGAAGATGAACAAACCAAACTGACCGCATTTTTAACCCATGCGGCATTAGAATCAGGCGAGTCGCAAGCCGATGATTACGAACCAGCAGTGCAACTAATGACTATGCATTCTGCAAAGGGTTTAGAGTTTCCATTAGTATTCATTGCAGGGCTTGAAGAAGGTATGTTTCCTTCTCAGCAATCGCAAGAAGATATTAGTCGTTTAGAAGAAGAACGACGTTTATGCTATGTCGGCATGACAAGAGCCATGCATAAGCTATACTTATGTCATGCAGAAAGCCGTCGGTTGTATGGTCAAGAAAAAACTCATAAACCCAGTCGATTTCTACGTGAGCTCCCAAGTGATTGTACAGAAGAAATTCGTTTGCAAAGCCAAGTATCTCGTCCGACAACAACTGGACGATTTTCATCGACTTTTACCACCGAAACTTTTGAAAATACAGGGTTTACTTTAGGGCAACGGGTTATGCATGCTAAATTTGGTGAAGGTGTTGTGCTCAACTATGAAGGCAGTGGTGCACAATCGCGCATCCAAGTTAATTTCGAAGGATTAGGTAGTAAATGGCTAGTGGTTGCTTATGCAAGATTAGAAGCAATTTAACTCAACTAAAATAATTTATAAAAAGGGTAATGTATGCCATCAAATTCAAATCGACTATTAATCGTAGAAGACAGTAAACCTATTGCGACTGTTATTAAGCAAATTGCTAATTCGCTTGGCTTTGATGTAACCATCGCTGCTACCTTAGCGGAAGTTGAAAAAATATTACAAGGTGATAATGATTTTTTTGCTGCCACCATTGATTACGCTTTACCTGACGCCTCGGATGGTGAAGCGATTGATTGCGTATTAACTCATGGCATTCCAAGTGTAGTAATGACGGGTAAAATGGATGACGAAACACGCCAGAAGATTCTTTCTAAACCTGTGATCGACTATATACCAAAAGAAAATAGCCAAGCTTTTTTGTATTTAAAACGGATTTTGCATTGGCAAAAAACTAACCACTCAAATGGAATTCTTGTTGTTGACGACTCTGCTGCAGCTCGCAATCATGTTGTTGAATTATTAAAACGTCGTAATTTTTCAGTTTTTGTCGCTAATGACGGTGTACAAGCGTTAGATGTATTAGCGCAAAACCCTGAAATTAAAATGGTAATAACCGATCTTGAAATGCCGAAAATGGATGGTATTGAACTAACAAACGAGATCAGAAAAATAATAAACCGAGATAAACTAGCGATTATTGGCATTTCTGGCGCGAGTAATGGTATTCATTCAGCGCGCTTTATTAAAAACGGTGCTGATGATTTTTTACGCAAACCTTTTTGTCCCGAAGAGTTCTATTGCCGAATTACACAAAACATCGAAAGTTTAAATAATATTGCCCAAATTCAAAAATCGGCAAACACCGACCATTTAACGGAACTGCCTAACAGGCGTGCATTTTTCAGAGATGCTGAGCGCCTGGTTGCCAAATGCATTGAGAGAAAAATTCCTTACACTGTCGCTGTGCTAGATGTTGATTTTTTCAAAAAAATTAATGATAACTATGGTCATGCCGCTGGAGATCATGTCCTCAAAATTATCGCATTGTATATGCGTAAATTTTTAACCGGAGGCACGATTGCTCGCTTAGGTGGCGAGGAATTTTCCGCCGTTATTACTGGTATCGATGAAGATCAATTATATGCAAAATTAGATGACTTACGCCGTGAAATATCTATTGCTCAGTTAAAACATGAAGACCAACACTTCTCTATTACTGTGAGTTTAGGTGCTGTAATGAACAGTGAGTTGCCACTCACTAAACAAATGAATGAAGCTGATAACGCTTTATATATTTCCAAAGAAAATGGCCGCAATCAAATTACGTTACATGGCAGCCATGATTAATCCACTTTTATAACGTTATTGACTGTCGTCTTGCTTTAAAAGAGTCAAGGCTATAAACAATTAATGCGAGCCAGATAAAGGCAAAAGTAAGCAATTTACTTGTTAGTAAAGGCTCTTGATAATAGTACGTCGCTAAAATAAACATAATACTCGGCCCTATGTATTGAAAGAAACCTAGGGTTGCTAACGTTAACTGTTTGGCGGCAGCGGTAAAGCATAATAGCGGCGCTGTTGTGATAACGCCCGCCAACATTAATGCGATATTTAAACTCCACACATTGTCAAACATATTGCTGGTATTGCTCGATATAAAGAACAGCCAAAAAGTTAAAGCTATCGGTAACATAAGAATTGACTCAACCAGTAAACCTATAAAGGCATCTACCTGTATCTTTTTACGTAATAATCCGTATATTCCAAAAGTAAAAGCTAAGGTTAATGACACTATGGGTAAAGAGCCAATAACTATCAATTGAATGAGTACGCCAACCATTGCTAAAGCAACAGCAAATTTCTGCCAATTTCTTAACCGTTCACCAAGAAAAATCATACCTAGAGCCACACTAAAAAGTGGATTAATAAAATAACCCAAACTTGCATCAAGTAAATGATCATTATTAATTGCCCAAATAAAGACAAACCAATTTACAGCTAAAAATGCAGCACTGGCGGTTAACTTCAATAATATTTTGGGTTGCTTTAAAATCGAAGTAAACACTTTCCACTTACGTGAAACTATAATAATGATTAATAAAAGTACCGTAGACCAGACAATGCGGTGAATAAGAATTTCGCTAGGAGCTATGGTATCAATGAGTTTGAAATAAAGCGGTGCAAAGCCCCAAAGAACATAAGCTGAGATGGCATTTATAACACCTGAATGGCGGTGAGCAACTGAAGTAGTTTTCATTAAAAAGACTTAAAAAATAATTGAGCAGCTACGATCATACCACAGCCATTTTGCAAACGAACAAATATCCGTATCAGAAGGTTATAAGCATAATGGTGGTGACCAAGAAAATTTTAATGTAATACCAATTGATGTAATTGGTTGACAATAATCTTGTGTGTAGTTAATATTATTTTGTTCCTAGAGATTGTAAATATTAACAAGCAGTGACAAATGATAAATAAAGAGGCTTAATTATAGCTTTTAGTTAACGTCTTTACCTATCATATCATTATCAATATAACAGCTCAGGTCCTTACCAAACATTTGTTCGGTAATGCGCTCATTTTGTCACCTCTGACTAAAAACAGTGCCAAATAATCTATTTAATGTGGTTCACGAGCATTAGTGCGCCTAGTTATATACATAAGATATTAATCTGAGCAATAGAGGCAATGCTCTTACTCAGGTAAACATACACCAATATATTTAGGAGTTAGTTATGACAAAACCTATCATAGGTTTCATCGGTCTTGGCCTTATGGGCGGTAACATGGTTGAAAATCTACAAACACGTGGTTTTCAAGTTAATGTTATGGATCTGAATAAAGATGCTGTTGCCAAGGTAATTGCTCGAGGTAATGCAACTGAAGTTACTTCAGCAAAAGAGCTTGCTGAAAAAAGCGACATTGTAATGTTAGCACTTACCACTTCAGTAGTGGTTGAAAAGCTTGTCTATGCTGAAGACGGTATTTTAGCTGGTATTAAAGAAGGCTCTGTATTAGTTGATTTTGGTACTTCTATTCCTGCCTCAACTCGTAAAATTGGCGCAGACCTTGCCAAAAATGGCGCTGGGATGATCGATGCGCCATTAGGTCGCACACCAGCTCACGCTAAAGATGGTTTGTTAAACATTATGGCTGCAGGCGATATAGAAACCTTTAATAAAGTTAAGCCTGTTTTAGAACAACAAGGTGAAAATGTATTCCATCTTGGCGCATTAGGCGCAGGTCATACAACTAAATTGATTAACAACTTCATGGGCATGACTACTGTTACTGCTATGTCACAAGCTTTTGCTGTTGCTGATAAAGCGGGTGTAGATCGCCAACAATTATTCGAAATTATGTCAACAGGCCCGTCTAACTCTCCATTTATGGGCTTTTGTAAAAACTACGCGGTAGATGGCGTCAGTGACTTAGGTTTCTCTATTGCTAACGCTAATAAAGATTTAGGTTACTTCCTTGAAATGGTTAAAGATCTTGGCACTGTTTCACAAATTGCTGAGGGAACTTCTGCTAATCTGCAAGCGGCAGTTGCAGCTGATATGGGTAATGGGAATGTGCCTGAAATATTCGATTACTTTCTTAAATTAGCAAAGTAAATTAGTACTGATTATTCAAAGCATTAACATATATTGATGGGGTGTAGTGAATACTACACTGTTAAGGCCTTTCGTTTGAAAGGCCTTTTTTTGACTGTATTTTATTTAATTATTTAGTTAACACAACCCAGCTTACGTAACACAATAGTAAGTGTATTACGTATTAACGGCTGAGCAGTTAGTTGAGGTTTTTTAACGTAGGGATAGAGTATAAATCGCGCTTTTCATTGTTTTTGCGCTTAATCTCTTCTAGTGCTTTAGTTTCTGCCGCGTCAAATAAGGTATTAATTAAGCGATTAAAATGGCCATGCATTGCGCTTCTCGCTTGAGTGGCGTCACCCGATTTTAATGCATTATATATAGCGGTATGCTCCGCTAAGGTTTTAGCATTATCACTACTACAAACACTGTTGTAATCATTCACTATTTCAGGAGTAGACGATCTCAATTTCCACAAGTTAGACACAGATAAAATCATTGCAGTATTACGGGTTGAGTTAGCAATAATTTGATGGAAAGCTTCATCAGCGGCAGACATGTTTTTACCGTTTTCCATATCTTGCAACGTTTTTTCTAGTTGCTTTAATTCGTCAGCGGTAATTGAGGTGGCTGCTATTGCTGCGACCTCGCCCTCAATAAGTGCTCTTGCTTGAGTGACTTCAAAGGCATTGATTTTTTCACATTTTAAATTAGCAGAAGCTGAATCAAGCACATAAACACCTGAACCCGTTTTAACTTCTATTCTTCCTCTAACTTCCAGAGCAATAATGGCTTCTCTGATCGTAGGGCGGCTAACATTAAAGGTTTCAGCGAGCTCACGTTCTGGGGGTAATCGATTCCCCGCGGTATAGGTACCAGAGTCTATTGAAGCTTCAATACTTTCGACAATTCGCCAAAACAACCTGCGATTGCTCATAATAATTCCTTATTTCATGCCTTATGAGGGTTTTTATACCGACATCATAGCTATTTAAATGGATTAACGCAAAAGCAAATCGCTATTTATTTGTGAGTATTTAAAAATTTTGGTATAAACAATTAAGAGGTTTATTTAAAATAATAAAAAATCATTGGTATTACATGTTGTTGGCAGCTCAACTTTAATTGGTAATATAAATTGGTTGACAAAAAGCAGGGTTATTGGTTACATTGAAATGAGCTACAGCATAGTAGTCAGCAAAATTACATAAAACATAATATAAAGAATTTTGGGGAATGACGGTGAAATTGAATAAAATTAGCTCTGCTTTAAGGAAAAACAATATTACAAGTAAAGGTAAAGCGGCACTTGTTACGTCTGCTTTTTTAGCATTATTAACTGTACCTACCTATGCTGCAGAAGATGAAAAATCTACACAAGCCAAAATAACTGCTGTTGAAGTTGACGCACCCTCGAAAGATGGCAGTACATTAGAAGTTAAAAATAAAAATGGTGAAATAGAAGTCATTGAAATTACTGGCATGCGGGGAACGATGACTCGCTCTCTTAGTGAAAAGAAAAATAATTCTGCCATTGTTGATGCCATTGCCGCCGCAGATTTTGGTGATTTACCTGGTTTATCGTTATCTGATGTTATTGAAAATATATCTGGCGCTTCAGGACACCGCTTAAAAGGTAGCCAAAACGAAATATCAATTCGTGGTCTTGGTTCATATTGGGGTTATTCAACCTTTAACGGACGTACCATTACAAATGCTGGTCCAGGCCGTGCGGTTAACTTTAAGAAATTTCCGTCAAGTTTAGTTGATAAAGTGACTATTTATAAGTCTCAACAAGCTAACTTAGTTGAAGGTGGTACATCGGGTACTATTGAAGTGGGCTCATTACGCGCTGTCGATTATGGTAAAAGTAAAACTACTGTCGAAGCGCAAGCAGCTTACAATGATTACTATACAGCTGCTGACAATCAGTCACCTTGGGGCAATAAATTCACCTTGTCGACTGTGCAAAATTTTGAAACCGAATCTTTCGGCGATATGGGCTTTAGCTTAGGTTATGTACAAAGTAATTCAGCAAATCCAGAAGAAAACTACGGTAGTAGTACGACACTAGCGGCTTGTAGTTTTAGAGCTGCAGACGGTTCTTCGTTAACGACAAATAATGGAGATAATGAACGTTGTGGTGATCGTGATTTAAATAAAAGCAATAACAATATGCCAGATAACGACTCTATGGTAAGTCCGGGTCGTTCAGCTGATTTAGTGACTTTAGGTCCTAATGCCGATCCAGATCGATTTGGCGTGAATGGTGCTGATCATTTAGCCAAATTTGACCCTGATTCTATCTTTTTTATCCCAGACGATTCTTATTGGCGTACTGGTCAAGATAAAGATGAACGTCAAAATATTGTAGGTACTTTTCAGTGGGTTCCAAATGATAAGTGGGACATCAACTTAGATTTTGCTACCTCACGTTTAGAATATACAGAAGAACGCATGGAGTTAGCTCAAGAGCGTGCGAAGAATTTAAACCCACAATCATTACTTATCGATGACAATGGAAATTTACTTTATGAAGAGGGTGAAGGAAAGCTAACCCTGCAAGGTGAAAACCGTAACCAAGTGGATGAGTATGATGGCTATGGTATCAATGTAGATTTTGAGCCGAATGATAATTTGGTATTGTCATTCGACGGTTCATATTCAAAATCTTACCGTTATCGTTTACGTCAACGAGCAAAATTCCGTCACGAATCTACTACTGCCTATTCACTAGATTCAAGAGGAACAGTACCTAAGTTATACCTTGGTGATAGTGAGCAAATAGAGAACGCTAACTTCTTCTTAATGCCGGAAAATGGCACCTTAGTTGAAAATCCAAATTATGGCGGCGCAGCATTTGATGTTAGCGACATGGCGAGCTTTATTAATGGTGATGGTGGTGCGTATTTAGAGTACGGCCGCGAAAACGATGAACGCACGGATGATATTTGGGCGGTTCAGTTTGATAGTCAATATACCTTTGACGACTACAGTGTGGTTTCTTCAATTGAAGTGGGTGTGCGCTATTCTCGCGAACATTTATATGACTACTCTGGTATTCAAACGGCCTTTAACGTTGATGATGGATCACGTCGCCCAATTGATGATAACTGGAACTCAGACGATCATGTAGACAGAGATGGCGCAAATAATGATTTTGACAGCCTTTATCCAGCCGAGCATGCACAAGTAACCGCAGCAGCGGCAGCATGTGGCGACAATGGTCACAGCCTTGAAGGCTTTATGGATAATTCTGGTGGTGCGGCAGATGCGAGTAACTTCTTAACCTTTGATTCTGAGTGTTTAATTGGCGCTTATTTAGGTCAGGTTGGCTTTTTAACTCCAGAAGGCAATAACCCTGATGTTGGTTTCTACGATATTGGTGAAAACCCAGATAGAAATAGCGGGCAAGTAGTCGATGTAAGAGAAGACATAACAGCTATTTACGCCATGGCATGGATTGATACTGAGCTTGCTGGTGTACCTGTAACCGGTAATGTAGGTGTACGATATGTAGAAACTGAAACAAGTTCTGAATCTTGGGGCGAACGAGCAGTGTTAACGCAAAGTTTTTCGACAGATGATCCTGCTACGCCAGACGTTGATGAGAGTGGTGTAGAAAATTGGGCCTACTCTTCAGAAACGGGTCAAGTTTATTTAGAAGATGATTATTCAGAAATATTACCGAGCTTAAACTTAACTTTTCATTTAGACGATGAAATACAATTAAGAACAGCTGCTTATCGTTCAATGTCACGCTTTGCGATGAACGCGATGTCTGCAGGGCAAAGTATCACGGATTGTAATTCAGCAGATACCAGCGAAAGTGCTGATTGTGGTAGTTACGACTCTCAACTCGTGTCAGGTTCAGCGCAAGGTAATATGATGAAGCCGTACACGGCTAATAACTTCGATTTGTCTTTAGAGTGGTATCCAAGCCTTGATATGGCAGTAACTTTAGCGGGTTATTGGAAAAACTTTACGGGTGGTACTACACGAGTAATAGAAAATCGTGTACCAACGGTGACTAGTATTCTGGCTGATGGCACCACAACAGTTGGTCCATATTCACAAGAAATCCCGTTCAGTGTTAACCAAGTTTCTGATGAAGAATCCACGATTAAAGGCTTCGAATTTACATTCCAAAAGCATTTCACAGAATTACCAGGGGTATTAAGTGACTTAGGTGTACAAGCGGCTTGGAATCACGCGATATCTGATTTTAACTCTGAAGAACCAGCAAACTGGGGTATTAGCCCAGACGCTAACATTATGGGCTTCTCAAAAAATGTGGCATCAGGCTCAATTTACTGGGAAGGCGATAACTTATCTATGCGCTTAATGTATAAGTATCGTTCACGTTACTTTCAACCGAATAATTTACCGTTTCCACACAAAGGTAATCGTTGGGTAGAAGACAGTGATTATTTAGATGCGGCAATAAAATATAAATTCACTAATAGCGTGTCTGTTTCTTTAAAAGCGCTTAACTTGCTAGAAGAGGCACAAGTAATGACGCGTGGACCAGGTACAGTGTCTGATTACTCGTACTCAGGTCGCAAGTTGTTCTTAGGTGTTAAAGCCAGTTTTTAAACTTAATAGCTAAGTAGGCAAAAGACTTAATAGAGTTCTCTTTTACCCCCAGTGATTGAGAGCTCTATATTTTTACGCATTAAGTGATAAGCATTAATTTTTGAGGTATTTATGTATAAATCTACACTTTCACAAGTGGTTGTAATATCGAGCTTATTGATTATAACTACCTTGTTTTGTCAGCAATCTATGGCAAAGTCATGGTTAGTTGACACTCAACAAGCATATAAAACCGCGCTTGATAAAGTAGTACCCGGTGATGAAATTGTTTTAGCCAACGGTAACTGGGAAAACTTTGAAGTGTTATTTAGTGCAAAAGGCACTAAAGATAAACTCATTACATTACGCGGCGAAACAAAAGGTAAAGTGTTTCTAACGGGGCAATCGAATTTGCATATCGCTGGAGAGTATCTTGTAGTAACTGGCCTTGTATTTACTCAAGGCTATACACCAACAAGTGAAGTTATCTCATTTCGTCAAAATAAAAAAAACTTAGCAAATAATGTACGTGTTACTGAAGTGGTTATTGATGAGTTTAGTAATCCAGACCGTTTTGAATCTGATTATTGGGTAGGCTTGTATGGTAAAAATAATCGTTTTGATCACAGTTATTTAGCAGGCAAGCGTAATAAAGGCGTTACTATGGCAGTGCGTTTAACCGACGAAGCTAGCCGTGAAAATCATCACCGAATTGATAATAACTATTTTGGTCCTCGTCCTGTTTTTGGCTCTAATGGCGGTGAAACACTGCGTATTGGTACCAGCCATTTTTCATTAACAGGCTCGTTAACTGTGGTCGAAAACAACTATTTTGATCGTTGTAATGGTGAAGTGGAAATTATTTCTGTTAAATCGGGCAAAAACCAAATTAGAAATAACGTATTCTTTGAGTCGCGCGGCACCTTAACATTACGCCATGGCAATGGAAATGTTGTTGAGAATAATGTTTTTATTGGTAATGGTGTTGACCACACGGGTGGTATTCGCGTCATTAATCGCGACCAAGTGGTTAGAAATAACTACCTTGAAGGGTTAACAGGTTACCGTTTCGGTAGTGGCTTTACCGTAATGAATGGCGTACCAAACTCGAAAATTAATCGATATCACCAAGTTGTGAATGCAAATATTTATAACAATACCTTTGTTAATGTTGAAAATATTCACTTAGCAGCGGGTAGCGATGCAGAACGCTCTGCAGTTCCTCAAGAGACACGTATTAAAAACAACCTTATTTATAATGAAAATCATGCCGATGCTTTTAGTGTTTTTGACGATATTAGCGGCATATCTTTTGACAATAATTACATTAATAAGGTGAGCTCTCCAAAAATTAGCCAAGGCTTTGTTAACAAGCCAATAACGCTTAAGCGTGCAGAAAATGGCTTACTTTATCCAACGAACATAAAAGGTGTTGGTATTAGCGATAGCTTAAACCCTGTTAAAAAATCTGCAACCGGACCATCGTGGTATAAAAAGCTAGAGCCAGTAGTTGAGTTTTCTTCAGGTAAAACAATTGCAGTATCTCCGGGTGAAAATACTATTTTTGATGCGATAAAAACGGCAAACTCAGGAGATAAACTTTTGTTGGCGGCTGGCCAATATCAAGAAGGGAAAATCGTCAAACTTACCAAAACAATTACCATTGAGTCGGAAGAAAAAGGTGCTGCTATTATTCACTTTGAGCGAGCAACTTTTATCGAAATTGCTAATGGAGGTAGTTTGAAATTATCTGGAATAACAATAAACGGTAGTGAAGCACCTGATTCATCAGGCAATGTATTATTTAGAACAGCAAAGTGGGGAATGTACAAAAACTACCGCTTCGTCGTAGAAGATTCAACATTTGCTGATTTAGATGTTAATCATTCTTTCCATTTCTTTGATGCTGGTAGCCGCAGTTTAGCGACTGACATTACGGTAACTAATAGTGCTTTTAATAATATTACTGGTGATTTATTTCGATTAAATAAAGAAACAGACGATCTCGGTATTTATAACGCATCATACCTGACAATAACTGGTAACGTTATTAACAAGGTAGGCGGTGCTTTAGTGAAGTTGTATCGTGGTGGTAGAGACGAAAGTACATTTGGTCCTCACCTTCTCTTTAGTAAAAATACCGTAACAGACTCAGGAAAAGAAAAGCGTAATAAATCGAAAGCGTTAATTGCTCTTCATGGTGTTCAAGTGACAAACATTGCTGATAACACCATTACCAATAGCGCAGGTATTAGTGTTGAACATACTAATGGTGAGCCAAGAACAGACATTAGCAATAACACATTTAATAAAACACCTGCACCAACTGTTATTGAATTACATGCTAAAGGCCCTCATACGGCGACTTTAAACAATAATAAAGTAAATTAGAGGTAGGAAATGCAAGTATCATATTTAGGTTTATTAAGCACTGCCTTAGCATGTACGTTTCTAACCGCGTGTTCTGGGTCTACAGCAAATGTCAGTCAAGCTACGGTTGAGCAAGTTGCTTCGTCATCTAATAAGGTGATCGCTAAGGCTGAAAATCCACGTTTAGTCATTAATGCCCAAGATGTTAAGGATATGCAGGCAGCGATTAAAATACCTGGCTCATTTCAACGTAAATATTTAACAACAAAAGCAAAAGTTGATGCGCAAATAGCGACGCCAATTATAGTACCAGTACCTGCTGATGGCGGTGGAGGTTACACTCACGAGCAACATAAAGCTAATTATGCTTTCATGTTGAACGCGGGCACGGTATACCAAATTACCCAAGAAGATAAATATGCGCACTATGTCAGAGACATGCTATTAGCTTATGCTGATATGTATCCAACTCTGCCTCTTCACCCTAAACGCAAAACCAACGCACAAAATCCAGGAAAACTTTTTTGGCAAAGCTTAAATGAAGCGGTATGGCTTGTTCATACTATTCAAGCTTACGATTTAATTTTACCTGCGCTTAATCAAACAGAAAAAGATAAAATTGAAACAGGCGTATTGCGCCCTGTGGCAACTTACCTTTCTGTTGAATCTCCTGCCACTTTTAACAAAGTTCATAACCATGGCACATGGTTAACCGCAGGTGTAGGCATGACGGGTTATGTTATTGGTGAGCCAGAATGGGTAGAGCAAGCGCTGTATGGCCTAGATAAGTCAGGCACAGGTGGATTTTTAAGACAATTAGACGAATTGTTTTCTCCACAAGGTTATTACAATGAAGGGCCGTATTATCAACGTTATGCATTAATGCCCTTTATTACTTTTGCTAAAGCAATTGAGCAAAATGAGCCTGAACGTAAAATATTTGAATACCGTGACGGCATTGTTGAAAAAGCGATCGAAACTACGATTCAATTAAGCTACAACAAATTATTCTTTCCGATAAATGATGCAATCAAAAGTAAAGGTATCGACACCATTGAATTAGTTAATGGCGTTACTATCGCTTATGGTTTAACAGGTGATACAGGCTTACTCGATATTGCCAAACAACAAAACCAAGTTATTTTAACCGGCGATGGATTAAAAGTAGCTAATGCCTTAGACAAGCATTTAGAAACACCATATCAATTTAAATCAGTCGCTTTTGGCGATGGTAATGATGGTAAACAGGGCGCGCTTGTTGTTATGCGTCAAAGCGTGGGAGGAGAACAAGCATTACTGTTCAAACCTGCTGCCCAAGGTTTAGGTCATGGTCATTTTGATAAATTAACATGGCAATTTTATGACCGCCAACAAGAAATTGTCTCTGACTACGGTGCTGCTCGATTCTTAAATGTTGAAGCTAAATATGGCGGTCGTTATTTGCCAGAAAACAATAGCTATGCAAAACATACAATCGCCCATAATACGGTGGTGGTAGATCAAACATCACATTTTAATAATAATGTAAAAGTGGGAAATGCGAATCACCCAGATCTACTGTTTTTTGCACAAGACGACAAAGTTAAAATTTCGTCAGCTAAAATAGATACTGCTTACCAAGGTGTTAAGTTAAAGCGCACACTAGCACTCATTCAATTACCTAAATTAGCGCAATCGTTAGTGATTGATGTATTCGATGTCGAGAGTGATAAAGCGCATCAATATGACTTACCTGTGCATTACAAAGGACATTTAATTGATACCAATTTTGAATTAGGTACAAACACCCAAAGCATTTCCGCATTAGGTAAAGCCAATGGTTACCAACACATGTGGTTAAAGGCGAAATCTACGCCAACGGCAGGGCTCGCTAAAGTTACTTGGCTGAATGAAAATGGTCGTTTTTATACTCAAACGTCAATTGTTGATGGCGAATCACAAATGTTATTTACTCAATTAGGCGCTAACGATCCTAACTTTAATTTACGTAACGAAAATGCGTTTATTGCTCGAGTAAACAATAGTAAGAAACATAGTTTTGTCAGTGCTTTTGAACCTCATGGTGAATACAACCCATCGAAAGAATTTACCATCGATGCAACCAGTAAATTGCAATCGTTAGTCCATAAAAAAATTAATGCGGTAGACGTTGTCTCATTCAAATTTGACGATAAAACAAACTATATTTTAGCGTTTAATAGTCAACAAACAGATAGTTCAACTAACAATAAGTTTTCTTATAACGGTAAATCATTTGAATTTACGGGTTATTTTAAACTGTTCGAAATAAATAATAGGTAGTAAGGGGCGTATTATGAGTCAAAGTGCACATTTTTTATCAGGTGACGAAACAGAAATTGAAGATATCGGCGGCGGACTTAAACGCCAAATGTTGGGCTATAACCATGAGTTAATGGCGGTTAAAATTTGGTTTGAAAAAGGGGCAATTGGTTACAATCATGCCCACAGACACTCTCAAGTAACTTATGTGGTAGAAGGCGAATTCCATTTTAATATTGATGGTGTTACTACCATTATGAAAGCTGGCGATAGTTGTTTAATTCCTCCTTATGCTGATCATGGTGCTACTTGTCCATCGGGTGGTATTTTAATTGATACCTTTAGTCCTCCAAGAGAAGACTTTGTACCACCGGGTACATTCGACAATCTTGATCTTGAAAAACTCAATAGCAATCCAGCGGAGAAATCATAATGCAATTAAAAGGATTACGTTGGTGGGTTATTGCGTTAATCGCTCTAGCTACCGTTATTAATTACATTGACCGCTCAGCGCTCAGTGTACTTTGGCCTGACATCGTTGAAGAGTTGTTTCCTGATGAGTCGGTGTTAGAGCGTAAACAAATTTATGCCAACATCTCTATTGTCTTCATTTTATCGTATGCCTTTGGTCAGGCAATTTTTGGTAAAATATTTGATTGGGTAGGAACTCGACTAGGCTTTGTGCTTTCTATTGGTGTTTGGTCACTAGCGACAGCTGCTCATGCATTAGCGCAAGGTGCGTTAAGCTTTAGTATTTTCCGAGCCATTTTAGGTGTAGCAGAAGCAGGTAACTGGCCCGGTGCGGCAAAAAGTAACGCAGACTGGTTCCCGACCAAAGAACGTGCATTAGCTCAGGGTATATTTAACTCTGGTGCGGCTATTGGTGGCATTGTTGCCATTCCTTTAATCGCCTATTTAACGGTTTATTTTAGTTGGCAGATGGTCTTTGTGGTTATTGGTTTAGTTGGTTTGTTATGGCTTATCCCTTGGATCATCTTAGTTAAATCGCCACCGAAGACACACCCTTGGATCACTGAAGAAGAGCGTGAGTATATCTTAACGGGTCAAAGAACTAGTGATTCTGTAGAGATGAGTGACGAAGACGAATACAACCCTTCAACTGGTGAACTATTGTCTCGCAAACAAAGCTGGGGCGTTATCATTGCTTCTGCAGCCATTGATCCTATTTGGTGGTTGTTTGTTTTCTGGATCCCTATTTACCTTAACGAAGTTTATGCAATGGATGTTAAATCTATTGGTATATACGGTTGGGTTCCTTACGTTGGCGCTATGTTTGGTGCATGGTTTGGTGGTTTACTTGCCCAAAATCGTATAAAAGCCGGTTGGAATACTGACAAAACGCGTAAGTTAACTATTACGTTAGGCTGTTTAATTATGCTACCTGCATTATTAGCAATGGCGAATCCAGGTGGACCTACAACTGCTGTAATCATCATGGCCGTTATCTTATTTGGCTTTCAAACAGCTATTGGTAATGTTCAAACACTACCAAGTGATTTGTATGGCAAAAAAGCAGTAGGGACATTATCAGGCTTTGCAGGTATGGCAGCTAAGTTAGGTGCATTAGGACTGACAGCACTAGTACCTATTTTAACTGCTGACGGTAATTACACGCCAGCGTTTGTTATTGGTGCCTCTTTAGCGGTTATTGCGATGGCAGCAGTTTGGTTACTTATTCCAAAAATTGAACCATTAAAAAGCACTAAGTAACACAATATACAAATTAGTGTATTTTAAATAAAGTTAATAAGGTTTTGTAAATGAAAAACATTTTTCTATTCGGCGAGTGCATGGTTGAGTTAATGACGGTATCAAAAACACCGTCATCTAATACGATGAAGCAGTCTTTTGCCGGTGATGTTTTTAATACCGCTGTTTATCTAAAACGCACGTTCACTGATGTGAATGTGCATTTAGTAACCGCTGTAGGTAAAGACCAATTTAGCCTAGATATGATCCAATATTTTCAACATGAAAATATTGGCTCTAATTTTGTGTTTCAATCTGAGACAAAAATCCCTGGCTTATACTCTATTCAACTTGATGACCAAGGAGAGCGCAGCTTTACTTATTGGCGTGAAAATTCAGCAGCACGTCAAGTAATGCAACACATCGATGAAGAAGCCATTCGCCAATTATCAACAGGGGATATGTTTTTCTTTTCTGGCATTTCGTTAGCGGTACTATCACCAGAAACGAGAGCAGAGTTCTGGCAGTTAATTGATAAGTTAAGTGCGGCAGGTGTTCAAATTGTGTTTGATCCCAATTATCGCCCTCGTATGTGGAGAACGCCTCAAGAAGCACAAGAACAATTTGAATTAGCATTAAAAAAATCAGATGTCGCTTTACCCGGCGTAGATGACTTTGAGCAATTATTTGGTATGAGTACAGTTGAAGATGTAAACAACTACTGCACACCTTTTGGCGTAAAAGAGCTAATTATTAAAAATGGTGAACAAGGTATATTGGTCGTTGTTGATGGTCAAAGCTCTGAATTTGCGATTACGCCTATTGAACATGTTGTTGATACAACATCTGCGGGCGACTCATTTAATGGCGTTTACCTAGGGGCGCGCACTGAAGGATATTCAGTTAACGACGCAATTACTTTAGCATCAAAAGCCGCCGGCTTTGTTATTCAACACAGAGGGGCTATTGCTCCTGCAGATGAGTTTACTGCTTTTATAAATTCTCAGCTCGCCTCTATTTCAAAGTAACTAAGGAGTACTCATGAAATCATTTTCCGCGCTAATGGGGAAACAAACACTTTTACCTATCATTCAAGCTGATACCGTAGAAGAAGGATTAGAAATTGGTAAAGCTATGGCTGCTGCAGGTATTGGACTAGTCGAAGTGGTATTAAGAACAGAAGTTTCAATCGATGTTATTCGTGCTTTGAAAGATGCATTACCACATTTGAAGGTAGGTGCAGGCACTATTTTAAATGCCGATATTTATCAAAAGGCAATTGAAGCCGGCAGCGACTTTATTATTACGCCAACGATATCGGCGAGCTTATTAAATATTCTGTCGAAAAGCCCTGTGCCAGTATTGCCAGGTGTTTCAAACGCGTCTGATATTTTATTAGCCGTTGAGCATGGTTATACCGAGTTGAAATTGTTCCCTGCTTCACTTTCAGGTGGCGCGCCTTTTATTTCAGCGATGTCTTCTATTTTTAAAGAAATAGTATTTTGTCCAACAGGTGGTGTTAATGAAAGTAATCAACAAGACTACCTTAAACTAGGGAATGTTTTTGCGGTAGGTGGGACTTGGGTAGCTAAACCCGAATGGGTTAAAAACCAAGAGTGGTCTGCTATTACTCATGCGTGTAAAGCGGCAAACTAGCTAATTTTAGAATTGAAATGGGATAAACATAGCTATCCCACCATATAAGTGCCGGTTCCAAAGGCAATATGATCGCCTAGCTCGTTGTGTAATTCCATGCGAGCAACGGCGACTTTATTACCACCTCTTATAATTTTAGCGGTCGCAACAAAGGCCTCTCCTCTACCAGGGCGTAAAAAATCAGTCCGTAAATCAATGGTTCCTAGTTTTCTCAGGCTTTGTTGAATTGTCTCTGAAGAAAGATCGTCTAATTGCTCAATAATATGAGCAGCAGCAACTACTCCTCCAGCAAGATCGAGTGCAGAAGCGGTTACACCACCGTGTAGAATTTTCTGTACAGGGTTTCCAATAAGTTTATCTTGCCAAACAAAGCGAATTTCCGATTGTTCACTGTTAAATTGAGTTATCTTAAGGCCAAGTAGCTGATTAAATGGCATGTTTAGTGTCCAAAGTTCAGCTATTTGTTGATAAATTAGTTCTTTATTCATAAAGTAATGACCATCTGGTCGGATGACTGTGTTTGTTAGGTTACCTCAGTTTTATTAATAAATCGATAAAATTAAAGACGAACAAATTGCATGCCTTAATCAGCATGAGGTAAACTAGCCTTCCTGATATTATCTAAGTGATTTTTTGTTGAACCTCCCTAATACCACCACTAATGAACAAGCACTCCACGACAGCTTGCAACATCACTTTGGTTATCAAACATTTCGAAGTGGGCAATTAGCCATTATTCAGCAATTGCTACAAGGCAGAGACAGTTTAGTTTTAATGCCTACAGGTGGTGGAAAATCAATGTGTTTTCAATTGCCGGCTACTTTATTGCCTGGAGTAACCATAGTTGTTTCTCCGTTAATTGCCTTGATGAAAGATCAAGTGGATAGTTTAACTCGTCAGGGAATCTCGGCAGCATTTATCAACTCAACTTTAGATGGTGCTGAAATTAATCAAGTGTTTCAGCGTTTGGAAAACAGAGAGTTAAAATTGTTGTATGTAGCGCCAGAACGCTTAAGCAATCATTACTTTTTACAACAACTGTCGATGATTCATATTAGTTTATTTGCCATCGATGAAGCGCATTGTATTTCTCAATGGGGCCATGATTTTAGACCGGCTTATACAAAGTTACAGTGCATTAAACAAAACTTTCCCTATGTACCTTTAATGGCGCTCACAGCAACGGCTGATGTGACAACGCGAAAAGATATTTTAACGCAACTTCAACTTAATGATCCGTATATTCACCTAGATAGTTTCGACAGGCCTAATATACGATTGACCTTGGCAAGTAAATATAATGGTGAGCAGCAAATTTATGGCTACTTGAAGAAAAAAAGAGAAGATAGCGGTATTATTTATTGTAATAGCCGTTGGCAAGTTGAAAAACTCAGTAAGTTTTTGGCCTCCAAAGGGATTAATTGCTCCGCGTACCACGCAGGCATGGAACTAGAAATAAGAAATACGGTACAGGAAGGTTTTGCCAAAGATAATATTCAAGTTATTGTTGCAACTGTTGCCTTTGGGTTAGGGATTAACAAGCCAAATGTACGATTTGTTATTCATTATGATCCACCGAAAACTTTAGAGTCTTATTACCAAGAAATTGGTCGCGCAGGACGAGATGGTTTGGCAGCAGAAGCACTATTTCTTCACGATGAAAAAGATATTGTTCGAATTAAGAAACGGATCAGTGAAGGAGAAAACGAACACAGAGTAAATGTTGAGCTTCAGCGGTTTGGCGCAATGACAGGCTTTGTTGACTCTCAAACCTGCCGACGTCAGGTGGTACTAAATTATTTTGCTGAATACACCGAACAAGGCTGTGGTAATTGTGATATTTGTTTAGACCCACCTAGCCTATTCGATGGCACGCAAGAAGCACAAAAGGTGCTCTCTTGTATATTTCGTATTAATCAACAAGGTGATATTGGTTATGTCATTGAAGTCTTAAGAGGTGTTGTTACGCCAACTATTAAGAAAAATTCGCATGATAAAGTGTCAACCTTTGGTATTGGTCAAAATAAAACAGCAGGTTATTGGTTTTCTATTATTGGCCAGCTTATTCACTTAGGTTACTTGCAGCAAAATATTGAACTGCAATCAGTTTTGGTTTTAACTGAAGCGGCACGTAGTGTATTAAAGGCGACAGAGCCATTGATGCTAGCAAGCCCGAGATTACAAAAAGCCAGTTATTGGCAAAATGCTAAACCAAGCAAAGGTTACGATCGGGAGTTATTTACCAAGCTGCGTTCATTACGTAAAGAAATTGCTGATGCGGAAGATATTGCACCTTATATTGTCTTTAATGACGCAACACTTTCTGAACTAGCTCGGGTAAAACCTAAATCAACGTCAGAGCTTTTAACCATTAATGGTATTGGTGATACTAAGTTATTGCGTTATGGACAACCTTTTTTGCAACTTATTCAACAACACCTTACTTAAGTCGTATTGCAGGTAGTTAGCATTGCCTTTATTGTAGATATAAAAAAACGCTCCAAGAGCGTTTTTTGTGCTTAAAATAAAGCTATTTATAGGTTACAACCGATAACGTTATCGTTTATAAACTATTTTAAGCTAGCAAAATAAGCAGAAATGTTAGCAACATCTTCATCGCTTAATGCCATAGCCATTGGCGCCATAACAGGATCTTTACGTGCACCAGACTTAAAGTCTTTTAATTGCTTAGCAAGGTAAGCTTCTTTTTGACCAGCAAGGTTTGGGTACATTGGAATAGCAGAAATACCAGCTGCGCCATGACACGCTGCACACATGCCAGCTTTTGCTTTACCAGCAGCTGCATCGCCAGCAAAAACAGGAGAAGACATCAGGACGGTTGTTGCGAGAGCAATAGTTAATTTCTTCATAGTTATTATATCTCTTTGGATGATTAAAATTTATTCTGTAATTATATCTAAAAATTTTAGGTTGTCTTTGCTTTTTTTGACACTATTTGTTTTCCATCAAAGTTAACCCGTTAACTTCACTAAATAACATACCATTTGTCGAATTAATAAACAGCAAAAAATAGCAATAATCCATTATATTTGACAATTTTGATGAATTAAATGTACCAAAATTTTACATTTCTAGTTTACAGGCTATACTAGTTCGAGTTTGTCTGTTTATTGTTCTATGTAAGCGAAAGGAATGAATATAAGTACAGAACCGATAATAAATAATATTAACTCTCAGGATTAACCTTCGTAATAATACCTACCCTCTGAGTAAAGTTAATGTTCACCTGTAAAAGTAAACGAAGTTATGAAACTGCATTATAGATTAATCATTTTTCCAATGTTAATTGTGATTGGCGCGTTTGCGCTTAATTTCACTGTGGTTGAATACCAATTAAACAAAGTATTACCCCAGCCTTTTATTAGCTATTTAAATAATGCCCCCGAGTTACGCCAGTATTTATTGCTAGTAGCTTTGTTAACATTGCTGCTGATTGCGTTGTTTTCTTGGCTAACTATTCGGCTAATGAGAAACGAAATACAAAAAGAAAAAAACATTCAAGAACAGTTGTTAGTTAGTCACACAAAAGAACTTACCTTAATCCAAACTATGAGCACTATGCTTAACAGTGTTGATGGTTTTGATGATGCTGCACGGGTATTGCGTACTATTATTCCTCGGTTGCTTCCCTCTCTTAGTGGGGCTGTTTTTTTGATAAAAGAAGACGAAACATTAAAAGAGTTAGCGCATTGGGGGTCAGAATGGACCAACGAAATAGCCACTATTTCGACTCAGTGTTGGCAAGATAAACATGTAAATATTATCAACGACGCTAATGTTGAGAAGTTTAACGTATGCTCGTCAGAGCAATGTGCGATTAATCAACATGCTATGAATGTTAATTTAGTTGATGAAAAGGGCATAATTGGCACCATACATTTTATTAGGCAAGAGCAAGTCATAAGTGAAGAGCTTAGATTAGTGATCACCAACTTAGCGGAACAAATTAGCTTTGCTTTTTCTAATTTACGTTTAAAGGATGAATTGAGAAACCAAGCGATTAGAGATCCGTTAACTAATTTATATAACAGAAGATTTATGATGGAAGCCTTTGAACCTGCACTTCATCGAGCAGAACGCCATGAAAATCATCTTGCGGTGTTGATGATTGATTTAGATCACTTCAAACTATTTAATGATAAATTTGGTCATGAGGTGGGTGATTTTGTATTAAAAAGTATTGCAGAAAAACTTAATGATAACTTACGCTTAGAGGATATCGCCTGTCGATATGGTGGTGAAGAGTTTATTGTTATTTGCCCTGACTCAAATTTACGCGATACCTTTGTTTTAGCAGAAAAGTTAATTGCTTGTATTAATGAGCTTAATTTAAGCTATAAAGGACAAAATTTAGGAAAGATAACGCTTTCAATCGGTGCGTCAATATTTCCTAACCATGCATTATCAACACAACAATTAATTATTCAGGCTGATAAAGCTTTGTATGCGGCAAAAAGTCGAGGTAGAAACTGTGCGGTGATGGCACAAGCCAGTACACGTTATTATCAAAATATATAGTACAGACTAAATGCTTTATGTTTTAGGTAAAATTGATGCTTTTGCTTTATCAATACATTGCTCTATTGGTTCATTTAATTGTCCGGCGCTAACACCTAAAGAAATAGCCAGTTTGGGTAAACGCACACCAGTTTGAACACTGACAAATCGAAGCTTTTGTACGCCAATATTAATCTTATCAGCTATTTCGGTCGCATTGCTTTCGTCCATTTCGGGCAATAAAATAAGAAATTCATCTCCTCCCGTTCTTACAGGAATGCCACTACTTTTTACATAACTACTTATTTTATTAGCTATTTTTGATAAAATAACATCGCCTAATAAATCGCCGAAACGTTGACTAAAGTCTGATAACTGATCCACATTAATAATAATAACTGCAATTCTTTTATTTGGATCTTGGCTTTGCCATTGTTCGATATGTTGAGATATTGCTTTGCGATTATACAAGCCGGTAACTGGGTCTAAATCAATCTCTTTTCGGATCTCTTTTAGTTCTTGGCGTAAACTTTCACTTTGTTGGTGTGATTGGACTAATTGCAATTGGAGCTTATTTTGTGTGTCAGCAAAGGCAGAAGAAGCTGAACAAATGGCCTGAATTTCACTATGAACAATAGGATCCTGTACGGATTCAAGATTCGCAATACTATTTTCGAGTTGCTGGATAAAGTCTTTGGTCGCCGCACAAGAGGTTGAGCTATTTTTTAGTAAATTTCTGAGAACATTATCTAACTCGACAATCATACTTTCGCGAAATTTACTTTGTCCTAACACATGCGCTTTATAAACTTCTTCTATAAAAAAGTTATCAATGGTTTTCTTGTCATTAATTTGGTTGTGAATACTTGATGATAACGCGGGATTTTTTTGACTGTTATATTCATAACATACAGCATAATTGATTGGTGTTGCAGCGAGTTGCCATTGGGTTAATTGCTCAATAGTTAAAGCCATTATTTGATTGGCTTGTTTTATAGAGTCATGGTACTTCAATGAGTTGCCTTAATAATCAAATAAAAGGAGTAAACATCTTCTAGTAAATTTATAAAAACATCTAGTATTAAATACGAAACTTACTGGATTTTAAAGAAGAATATAAGTTATTTTATTAAAGGTTTTTTGATGAGTTCTAAGAAAGAGAAGGGAAGGCACGCAAAGCATACACGGAATGAAAGCAACTGAAAAAAATAGACAAGCCCCCACTATATCTAAATTTGGCAGTCCCGCTATCATAGGTTTCCCTTTAGACCGGTAACTTTGCGTCTCTGACTTTAATCAGATTTGCCCTTGTCGAGCTTTAGAAGCTCATGCGTAGTATAAGACAACAAATAAAAATTAACACTATAAATTTTTATTTTATTCGTTCTAACAGAAAATAAATAAATACGGTACAATTTTAAATTCAATTCAGCCAAGTGCTTATAGGTGTTTTTTTCGTGATGAAATTAAGGATATTAATGCTGCTTGTTTTAGGTAACTTACAAGCATTAAGTGCTTTTGCGGCGGAAGATATCGCAATTTCACTCTCGGTTGAAAAACATACTCAAAAAGTGGAAGACCTTTTTAAGTTAAATAAAAACGCGTTAATTGCCGATGATATTATTACTCTATCAAGCGATATCATAAAAAATCGAGAGTTATACACAAAAAACACTCTGGCTAAAATATTTATATTATTAGCCGATGTCGCTGAAAATCAAAACGATGTTGATCGTGCATTTCAATTTGCAATGGATGGTTTAACACTTTCTATCAATAAATTGCCATTAAAGCTCAACTTATTACTTAAAGTGGCTTCAGGTTATTATGCCAAAGGGCGATATTATAAAGTTTTAGAAGTTGCGAACGAAGCGATTTTAATTTCTAAACGCACGGCTAATACTCGTTATTTATCGCTCGCTTTAGCTTATCGCTCAATGGCGTATGCGTTAGTTTATCGATACTCTGAAGCACTTATTGATCTTCAAGAAGTGGAAAGTATCATAGAAAAAAACCAAACATTCTCTGAAAATATTGAGTTATTAGAAATCATTTCTACCGCACATCATTATTTGGGCGACTTTCAAACAGCGCTGACCATTAATCAAAAGATTTTAAAATTAACCTACGATGCCAATTTAAGTAGTGAGCTCGATCGTACTTACTTTAATATAGCGCGTGCCTATCATAGGTTAGGTCAGTTAGATGATGCCTACAATGCTTACTGGGAAACTAAAAAGTATGCTAAAAATAAAGCGTCTAATGTGAGTCTTGCTTATGCTGAGCTTGGTTTAGGTGAAATTCTTTATCAGCAAAAAAACTATCAAGATTCAAATAAAGCACTTGTTCAAGCTGAACAAATTTTTAAAAAGAATGGCTTAAATAAACCTTATTTAAGTACATTAATCGCGTTGGCTAAAACGAGTGAAGCCAATAACGATCTTGAGTTTTCTCATCAATTGTTACTAAAAGCCGAAACACTTATGGACAGTATTGAGTTGACCAGTGAACAAGTAGAATTGTATTTACTGCTTTCTGCGATGCATCAATCAAAGGGTGAGTACGCAGAAGCTTTACAACTTCTCAATCGATATATTGCTATTAATAACGAGTTTGTTGATAACAAATTATCTAATGTATTGTTAAAAAATAGCAACTTACCAGAGCAAGATAAAAGCCGACAGTTAGTGATAAAGCTTGCGGAAAAAAGTGAGTTGTCGGCAATTTTTTCTAAAAAATTTCAAAAACAAAGCTACATTATTCTATTTTTAATTGTGTTATTGGTTGCACTAATATTATTTATCGCTATTTATGCCTTCAGAGAAAGATCTAAACGCATTAACCTTGCTTATGAAGAGATAGAAAAACCAAGTTACTTTTTAGCGAGTCCGATAGAAACTAAGCAAATATACCAATGTGCTTACAAGCAAGCGAGAAAGTATAGCTACCCTATTTCTATTGGTTATATCGCTATTGATAACTGGAAGGAACTTACTTTTAAGTTTAATAAAAAAATAACAACAGAGGTTAGTAAAACGATTGCCACGCTAATTAATGAGCATATTGGTGAATTTGACTCAGCAGGTTTAATTAATGACGGTGAATATTTACTGCTATACCCACATCAAACTAGCCATCAGGTTGAAAAACGATTTGACCAACTAAAAGAAGCATTGAAAGTAAGATTTTTTGCCAATTTAGGAGATTTTTCAGTTAATATAAGCTTCACACTAGATACGCCAAGTGTGCAAGATATCGACCCTTATATATTTTTATCTCGATTAAGCGAAACCGCAGCACCAGTAGATTCTGGCTTCGAATATAACAGCAGCAATAAAGTTGGACTCTCAAAATGATTTTCGTTTTATCCGTTATGGCTATTTTTATAGCCATTAGTATTTACTTTTTTTTTCGTGCTGAAAAATTGCAGCGCGAGGTTACTTTAGCAAAGCGAGAAGGTAAAGCTGCACGCAAAGAGAATAAAATGCTGCTCGACTCAATGGCATTAATTGCCAATCGTTATGAAGAGTTTTCCAGAAATCGTCTTCAAGAATTAAAAAAGCATGTAGGCGATGATGATGAAACGTTGAACCAAATTACGCCATTGATTAATAATTACGCGACTATTTTTGCAGAATGTTTACGAGGAAAAGAACGATTAAAACCTATTACTCAAAAATGTTATCAATTAAGCGACGCTAATGCTTTTAAAGAGTTTAATCAATTTCTGAGTAAAAGGGATGGGCAAATAAAGCGCATGTGGTCTAGCAATAACTTAAACGGTTATATTTCATTAGTTGAAGCTTTGCTAAACCATAGTGAGACAAAATCGGGTAAGAAATAAGTAATATTAACTAACTTATTTAGCAAAGACGAACGGTGATGGCGGGTGATGTATCAATATCACCGTTGCTTAAAATAGTTGCTCGGTTATTATCACAAAATAACACCGCTAAACTGTTGATATGGTTAGCACCTCTTACAAATTCTAATCCATAGCCAAACTGCGTTAAGCTACTGGCCGCAAATTTCTGTGCTAATGTTAATTGATCCCAGTAATTAGGGGATTCAGTTGATTTAAAACGACGCTCTATCAATAACTCATTTGTTGGAAATCCTTCCATGATAACCCTCGACACTTCATAAGTTTTTAGTGTGTTGACAATATATTAAGCTGATTGAAAATTCAACAAATTAAACACGTTAACGCAAAGTTATCCTCTCTTAATTTTGTTAGACTCTGTTATAATTAACGCGGCCAAAAATTGAAGGAGTAAATTCAGTATGACTCAAGTGTTAAATGACCTTTCAGCCCTACTTAAACTCGAGACTATAGAGCAAGGTATTTATCGAGGTCAAAGTCAAGATTTAGGACTGCCAGCCTTGTTTGGTGGGCAAGTAATGGGGCAAGCGTTATCTGCAGCTCAAGAAACCATCGATAAAAGCCGAAGTGTACATTCATTACACTCCTATTTTTTACGCCCAGGTGACGCCAAAAAACCTGTCGTGTACGAGGTTGAAAATATTCGTGACGGAAAAAGTTTTAGTACGCGAAGAATTCAAGCGATTCAAAATGGTAAAGCAATATTCTACATGACCGCTTCATTTCAAACGCCAGAAGAAGGCTTTGATCATCAAAGTGAAATGCCTGATGTTGCAGGTCCTGACGGTATTCCCTCTTATAGTGATTTTATTAAGGCTCATCAAGCTTATTTACCTAGTAGCGTACGAGATATTTATCTTGCTGAAAAACCAGTAGAAATAAGACCTGTGGAGCAATATAACTGGATGGATCCTAAAGAGATGCCGGCAACCAGTAATATGTGGATTAAAGCTAACGGGACATTACCTGATGATTTGCGCATTCATACTTATATGCTGGCTTACACATCAGATTTTCACTTTTTACCTACTTCATTGATGCCTCACGGTGTTAGCCATTGGCAGCGCAATTTTCAGATAGCCACAATCGATCATGCCATGTGGTTTCATCGCCCGTTTCGTTTTGATGATTGGTTGTTATATTCCACTGAAAGCCCATCGGCAAGCAGTGGCCGTGGGCTTGTTCGTGGACAGATTTTTAATCGTCAAGGACAGCTAGTTGCATCGACCATGCAAGAAGGCGTTATTCGACAACGTTAACAAGCTTAATTTAAAGGCATAAATAAAGCTCTATTTATGCCAATCATAACCTGTAGGATGTTGGAAAATTCGTAAATCGAAATGTGGCGCTATGGCAAATAGGTGATCAAAAATATCTGCTTGTATCGCCTCATAATTGACCCTTAGGATTTGAGAGTTACTGTTGAGTGTGTATGGTGTGTAGTCATAAAGAGCAATACAAAAAACTAACTATAACAAACTTTTTTGGGACGTTTAATGGTTTGGCATTAATCTTTTGTACATTAAAAGTAATAATATTAAATAAGCGGCATAATGCTTATTTAATTTAAGGGTGATATATTTCTTGTTTAGCGCTGCTAATAAATAATAAACATATTTACTCAGTTTGTTTTGTAAACAGTTAGCCGTTTCGCGGTTGCTTTGCAACAGTTGTCAAAATACTTCATTAAATATTGGTTTAGCAGACGCTAAATCATTTCATTTGATAGCTTTCTGCTATCCAAAAATTTCACTATATTCCCTTCAATAGATGATTCTCAGTTACTCTAAATAACCACACATATACAACCCCATTTACTTCGTAATAAATTTCTATTTATCTTAACTTATGCTTTATATTTATTGTTACTTGGTAACAGCAAGTAATTAACTATAACTGTTGTGAAATTACCTAAGAGTTAAATATGACCAGTAAACGTAATCACCTCGCAAGTGATCTGCATATGTATTTTTAACATAAACAAATAATATGTTGCGTAAATATTTCTTGCATGCTATAAAAATATTTCATGGATAATTTAATAAAAGGAGCTTATTCTTGAAGTACAGACATATCTTTTATTTACTGGCAATTCACTTGTCAATCTCAGTTCCCGCAAAAGCCAAAGAAAGCTTACCATTCGACTTTGCCGTTGGTTACGGCTCTCTAACCAGTGGATTCGGTGTAAATCTATCTTTAGAAAGTGAACGTGGCTTTGGTTTTGTTTCCTTAGGATGCCAATATCTTAATAGTAGTGACATTGTAGATATTTGTGGTGGTGGGATAGGCTACCAGATCGCACCTTTTAAATCAGCCTTAGAACACTCAATCGGTATTAGTTATGGAAATATAGGTAAAGGGAGGAGTGGTGATACCGAATACGGCATATCAGCTAATTATACATACTATTTTAATGAAATTAATAATAGTGGGCTTTGGGTTGGGGCAGGATACCAAATTGGTCCTAGCAATGATGATCTAGATGAGTACTTTTTTAATATTGGTTATAATTTTTAATATGGATGGTTAAATGTTTTATAAAATTTTTGCAGCAACTGTTTTTGTTAGTTTAATTGGATTTAAAGCTAATGCTTCTGTACCTCCTTCTTGTGTTACAGGGCAGTCCGCGACTGGGTTGACAGCAGAAGCTCCAACTTATGTTGCCATAGGTATCTCGACACAATTTAAAGGAGACTATGATTTTTCTATACCTGCGGTAGATCAATGGGTTGTTTTTTATAATGATAAGACGGGTTATATGGGGGATGATTTAACTAACTGGGAAAGTAATGCTTATATCCATGAGACTTTTTCTTCTTCAGATCGAGGTGAAGCATGGTTTTGGGCTTTTGAAGATACTGACACCTTGGGTAATTCATGTTCAAAGGATAAATTTTATATTCAAAATCTACCTACTATTTCAAGTAATTACTCTGTAAGCGGGGGTCTTTCACTTCAAACAAGTTTTTGGGGAACTATTGATAATTATTCTGAAAGAGGACTAGCAAGTCAAGGACCGAAAATTACTTTGCGTTACAGCAATCTCGATACAGGCGATATATTTTACGCATATCCAACTTCTGAAAACTACACCTATTATCCAACATGTAAAGGGCAATATGAAATAGGGGCTACTATAAGTGATGGAAACTTTGCAAAATCACAAGTTATAGCTACGCGTGTATTTTACTCAGTAGGCAATTATTGCGGGATGCCGAACTGATATATTCAAACTAATAATGATAACAGTAGAGTATTATCATTTATACCCTACTGTAAATTTTAAACTTTAATTGGTGTAATGTATAAATTAGCATTTCTGTTTATCTGTGTATTCTACTTAAGTGGTTGTATTGTAGTGCCAGAAAGTAGTCAAGTAGACAAAAATAGTTGCAGTATGTCAACTAATAAGAAATATCTTAAAATAGTAAATTTTAATGATAATTCTACTACTTTTTATGAGTGGCAAGATGAGTTTTTTGCTATTGTTACGGTTCCTACATCAGCAATCGTATCTGGCACATATATAGCGATCAATAATGTTATCCACATTGGTGAAAAGTTTATAAAGTGTAATTAGTTCGACCAAGTCAACAATTTGATGATTGGGTGGGTTTATCCTATGAAATAAGTGGAACCAATCTTTACGTAATTCTTTAAGAAATAAGCTTATTTCTAACTCGTTCTAATTTAGAGATTTCGGCAAGGTGTATATCTTTCTTAGCACGAGTGATAGCGGTATATTATTAATTTTTTATACAAAGGGGAATATTCTTTAATATGACCTTATCAACCCCCGCCCATTTTTTAGCAATATCTCTTACAAATGGGGTACGCGAACTCCCCTTTTGACACAAAAATTCAGGGTATTTATTAATTGTAGGTTGTCTTGATGCCTCTTTAGCGACATAAATCCCCAGTTCTATTTGGTCATCTATAAATTTAGCAACATATTCAATATAAGTAACCAAAGTTTTTGGTTTCACTTTGGATTCTAAATAATTTAAAAACGATTGAAGGAGTCAATAGGAACGCCTTCTTTATTAAGAAGGCGTTATTCGACAACGTTAACAAGCTTAATTTAAAGGCATAAATAAAGCTCTATTTATGCCAATCATAACCTGTAGGATGTTGGAAAATTCGTAAATCGAAATGTGGCGCTATGGCAAATAGGTGATCAAAAATATCTGCTTGTATCGCCTCATAATTGACCCAGTTTTGATCATTACTAAAAAAATACAACTCTAAGGGTAATCCTGTCTCGGTGGCAGCCAACTGCCTTACCATGCAAGTTAACTGGCGGTGTACTTTGTCATGTTGATTTAAATAAGCATCAATGTAGGCTCGAAAAGTGCCGATGTTAGTGAGTTGTCTGGCATTAATGAGGGATTCTTGGCTGATATTTTTCTCTTTTTTATAGTTTTCAATAGCTAACTGCTTTTTTTCAAGGTACTCATTAATTAGCGTGATGCCCTTAAGTTGGTCTATTTTGTCTTGATCGTAAAAATGAATACTGGCTATATCAATAACTATGGTGCGTTTTATTCTTCTACCACCAGATTTGAGCATGTCACGCCAGTTTTTAAATGAACCACTAATTAAGGCGTAAGTGGGTACTGTAGTCACAGTTTTATCGAAATTTTGAATTTTAACCGTATTCAGACCAATTTCTAATACATCACCATCTGCGCCATATTGGGGAATTTCTACCCAGTCACCAGGAGCAACCATGCGATTTGCCGATATTTGAATACTGGCGACTAAGCCTTTAATTGTGTCTTGAAATACGAGTAGTAATACAGCCGTTAGAGCACCTAAACCACTTAACAGTAATATCGGTGACCGATCTAAAATATAAGACAATGCTAAAATTGTCGCCACTAAATATATTGCCAGTTTAATCACTTGTATCGCTGAATTTAATGGGATGTAACGATCTTTCGCTCTTTTGTGATAAATACTTTGAAAAACATTAAGTATCGAACTAACGGATTTCGCTACTTGAAAACAAATAGCGACCTTGGCAAAAACAATCAGAAATTTTGCCGTTGTTTCCTCTGGCGGTAATGCGAGAGGGATAAGAACAAGAATAATAATAAAAGGAATTAAAAAAACTAAATTTGTAAAAACATTATGCGTAAGTAATAAATCATCCCAAGTATTTTTAGTGCGTAGAATAATTTTATTCACTATTTTAAGTACTTCATACTTTGCTAAATAATAACTTAACGCAGCAATTAAAATGATAACAAAAGCACCAGATAATTCTGTTAATACTGGTAAATATTGAGCACTAACTCCTTGTTGGCTCAACCATGTTGATATAATTGCATTCATCTAAAATCCTTTTGATTTATTTGTTTTCTGCTTGTTGGGATAACCGTTCAATGGTTTCTTCTTTGTTTTGCCAAAGTTGGTTAACCCATTTTTGATACTGAATTTTGGTGGCTCTGTCGTTAAAATAATCACCTTTAAGGTTTTCATCGATTGCCATGGTTTCGATAACAACGTCAATATTTTTAACCTTACCAGAGATAAATTCGTTAAAGCTAGGAATTCCTTCAGGATAATAAATGGTGACATTGACAACGGTTGTTAAATACTCCCCCATGGCATCTAAAACAAAAGCAACACCTCCTGCCTTAGGTTTTAATAGGTGGGTATAAGGAGGTTGCTGTTTATCGTGCTTTGCTTGAGTAAAGCGAGTACCTTCAATAAAGTTCATAACACTCACTGGCTTGTATTTAAACTTCGCGCAAGACTTACGTGTAGTTTTAAGATCTTCGCCTTTTAAGTGGGGATTCTTTTTTAAAAAAGCTTGGCTGTGACGCTTCATAAATGGAAAATCCAATGCCCACCAGGCAATCCCTAACAAAGGCACGTAAATGAGTTCTTTTTTAAGGAAGAATTTTAGGAAGGGGATTTTATTATGTAAAATGCGTTGGAGTACCAAAATATCGACCCAGCTTTGATGATTACTAATCACCAAATACCATTGCGATAAGCTTAATTGCTCTAACCCTGTAACATTAATTTGAGTGCGGGTGAATATTTTCTGGTTCCATGTGTTAACGGCAACCCAGTTACTGGCCATTTGATCTAATAAAATACTGAATAATTTGCGTGAAAACGTTAGCGGGATAATAGCCTTTAGCAACGAGAAAATAATAATAGGTATTAACCAAAGAAGGGTATTTAATACATACAGTACAAAAGATATTTTGCCAGTCAGCGCAGCAGGTAAAAAACTAAACATTTGATGCTCTAAAGAAAAATTAATGGATTAAAACATGAATATTAAAGCTATTTAGCTTTTCTTTCAGTAACTAATTCTATTTTCACCAAGATATTCACTTCTTTTGAAAATAGATGTTTATAAATGATGCATATTAGTTACATTTTCTATAAAACAGGTATTTTTAATAATAAAAACTTAAAAGTAGATAATATAATTAGCAGAAGGCAACTAAAGATAAGGAACTCCGCGTAATTTAAATTTATGGGTAAAAAGTCAACAATTAATAACTTATGTACTTAAGTTGGCAATTGGATGAGTGCTTTATCTGTTACATATATGCAGTTTTAGATGATTCTCCATTAAAAGCATTAAAAATAGCAATCTAATCTATACAATCGTAAAAACTAAGTTGCAAATCTTCTTTATTTCAGTGATTCTTGATAGCTATAGCGGGCATGAAAAATGAGAGTTAGGGAATGGGATATGAACTTTAATCGAGTGGTAATAAAGGTTGGCAGCGCTTTAATTGCACCTGAAGGTAAAGGGTGTAGTGGCAAATATTTATTGGCAATTGCACGCTTTATTACCGAGTGTCACCAAGCAGGTAAAGAAGTTATTTTAGTCTCCTCGGGAAGTGTTGCTGCTGGACGGCAATTAATTCATCACGGTTCACCTAACCCTTCTATTGTCACTAAACAAGCGATGGCGAGTGTTGGTCAAATGAAAATGATGGCGAACTGGCAACGTTTTTTTGATGCGCCTTGCAGTCAATTGTTAATCACTCACGGTGATTTAAGAGATCGCCAACGTTATATCAATATTAAAAATACGTTACGCATTTTGCTTGAAAATAATGTGCTACCTATTGTTAATGAAAACGATACTGTGGCAACGGAGGAATTAAAAGTAGGCGACAATGATAATTTAGCCGCGTTAGTTGCGTTAGTATGCGAAGCCGACTGCTTAATTATTTTAAGTGACATTGATGGCTTGTATGATCAAGATCCCCGAACTAACCCAAACGCTACTTTATTGCCTGAGGTGGCTAAAATAACAGAGCAAATATATGCCATGGCAGGCTGTACTAACAATGTTATTGCTACAGGAGGCATGAAAACAAAAATTCAAGCGGCAGAAAAAGCGACAGAAAATGGTATCGATACTTTTATTGTCAACGGACACCGCAGTGAAGTATTTGAACGTTTGTTAAAAGGCGAAAACCCTGGAACGAGATTTATCGCTAGTCAAGCAGCAATAAAGGCTAAAAAACATTGGTTAAAACACACACTGACAAGTTGTGGTCAGGTGCGAGTTGACCAAGGCGCGGTTAATGCTTTGCTTAGCAAGGGAGCTTCGTTATTACCGTCGGGTATTAAATCGGTGCAAGGTGAGTTTTCAGCAGGCGCCTCAATCGATATTATCGATGATAAAACGGGTCAAATAATGGCGAAAGGAATTTGTCAGTACGGCGAGCGCGATTTAGACACTATTAAAGGATTAAAAACAGATAAAATTGAAAATGTACTCGGTTATTGTTCGAGTAAAGTGGTGGTGCATCGAGATGACATGGTTGTTATTTACCATAAGAGGTAGGATTTACTGACGGCGTTTATCTTTAGTGAGGAAAACGGTTATTTTTGCTCATTGGTTTTTGTTTGTCGGTTCGCAGTTTTAATCGATCTTCCCAAAGACCTCGATGCTCTCTTAAGCAAGACTCTTCACTATCAAAACGAACATTTTGACGCGCATTTTTTAAAACTACACCCACTTTAAGTAATTGTTTTTGAATTAACTTAATAAAGCTTTCATCTAGTTTTTTTTCTTTTAATGCGGCGACTTCGGCATCAATTTCAAACACACAAGTTACCATTAAGCTTGCTGGAAATTGCGTGTAATTCGCGCGGTGGGTTAACCAAATAAAGCCATCAATATTTTCTTTAGCTTGCTCGCAAGCCAAAGTTAATGCTTTACACACATTATCATCAATTTTTTTGGTGGTTTTATTCAGTTTCATTTTATTCAATACTTTTACACATAATAAGGTGTGACTCTAGAATACAATAAATAATACCAGAGTAAACGTTAGATTGAGCCACACCATATAAACACTAAGCGATATATGAACAACAGTAATCCGTTAATGTTTTGGCGCGCACCTTAAAAGAACTGTTAGCATCAACGTTAAACGATTGACCGCCTGTGATGGTTTGCCATTCTTCACTGCCCGCTAATAAAATATCAACATCCCCGGCGGTAATTTCCATCAGTTCTTTTTCTGCGGTAGCAAACTCATATTCACCTGCCATCATAATACCTAATGTTTTTACTGAACCGTCAGCAAAAGTCACTTTTCGGCTGGTGACTTTACCGTCAAAATAGACACTGGCGGCTCTAGTTATCGTTACATTAGTAAATTGTGAAGTTACGTCAGACATAGCTGTCCCCTAAATAGAAAAAATAAAAAAAGCTACCAAGGTTTAACTTGATAGCTTTACAAAATAGTGAGGCTTATTGGCCTGTTTCTACAATTTTCTTCATATCTGTCATGTAGCCACGTAATTCTTTACCAATAGTTTCAACACCGTGGCTGCGAATTGCTTCGTTAACTTCAATCAAGCGAGCGTTATCAACACCATTAGAAGTATCTTTGATTCCTTCGCCTAATTCTTCTAGTGTTAACTTGGTGCTAAAGTCTCTTAACAAAGGCACTGCTGCATGAGTAAATAAGTAGTTACCGTATTCAGCAGTATCAGAAATTACTACATTCATTTCGTACAGTTTGTTACGTGCAATACAGTTAGCGATTAATGGTGTTTCATGAAGTGATTCGTAATAAGCTGATTCTTCAATGATGCCTGCTGCAACCATAGCTTCAAACGCAAGTTCAACACCTGCCTTGATCATGGCAACAACAAAAATGCCTTTGTCGTAATATTCTTGCTCGGTAATTTCTACATCGCAATCTGGTGCTAATTCAAAGCTTGTTTCAGCTGTTTCTGCACGCCATGTTAATAAGTTAATATCATCGTTTGCCCAGTCAGCCATCATAGTTTCAGAGAAGCGACCTTCGATAATGTCATCCATGTGTTTTTCAAATAATGGACGTAAAATAACTTTTAACTCTTCTGACATATCAAACGCTTTAATTTTTGCAGGGTTTGATAAACGATCCATCATGTTAGTAATACCGCCGTGCTTCAAACCTTCAGTGGTTGTTGCTAAGCCATATTGTAGTAATTTACGAGCATAAGCTGCGTCCATGCCTTGAGCCACTAATTGCTCATGACCAAGTACTGCTGCTGTTTGTAACATGCCACATAAAATAGTTTGTTCACCCATTAAGTCAGACTTAACTTCGGCGATGAAAGAAGATTGTAAAACCCCTGCTCTGTCACCACCCGTTGCTGAAGCATAAGCTTTCGCTATGGCTAAGCCGTTACCTTGAGGATCGTTTTCAGGATGAACAGCGATAAGTGTTGGTACACCAAAACCACGTTTGTATTCTTCACGAACTTCAGTACCAGGACACTTAGGTGCAACCATGATTACCGTAATATCAGGACGAATTTGCATACCTTCTTCAACAACATTAAAACCGTGTGAGTAAGACAATGTAGAACCTTGCTTCATAAATGGCATTACTGCATTCACTGCAGAAGTATGCTGTTTATCGGGTGTTAAGTTTAATACTAAGTCGGCTTGAGGAATTAACTCTTCGTAAGTTCCTACAGTAAAACCGTTCTCAGAAGCCCACTGCCAAGATTGACGTTTTTCCGCAATGGCTGCGTCACGTAATGCGTAAGAGATGTTTAAACCTGAATCACGCATGTTCAAACCTTGGTTTAAACCTTGCGCACCACAACCAACAATTACGATGTTCCAATCTTTGATGAAGTTACAACCGTCTGCAAATTCTTCGCGTTTCATAAAACGACATTTGCCTAATTGGGCTAATTTTTCACGTAAACTTAAGGTATTAAAATAGTTGCTCATGGTGTTCTCCTGTCTCAACGACTTAGCGTTAAGAATAAATAGTAGCGTGTTAAATTGTCAGCGTGTCTGACGATGGAGCGATAATAAACTATCATTGATGTTGCTTAAAATGATATATTCGCATTACAGTGTTGCAAAAAACGCAATAACGAGTGTGTTATAGAATAAAGTGAGGAAAACCAATGGACTTTAAGTCATTACAAATGTTTCAGCATTTAAGTCAAAGCTTACATTTTGGTAAAACTGCTGAAGCTTTCCATGTGAGCCCTTCAACGTTGAGCCGTGCAATACAGCGCATGGAAGATGAAATTGGTTCGCCCTTATTGCATCGGGATAATCGCACCGTTGTGCTGTCTTCGTCAGGAGAGCAGTTACAAGTATTTGCTGAACAACAACTCGAACAATGGCATTTATTGAAGTTATCCCTGGATCAAAAACAGGCGCAACTTAAGGGCAAGTTGCATATTTACTGTTCAGTAACCGCAGCCTATAGCCATTTGCCTCCCTTGCTTGATCGCTTTAGACAACAACATCCACTAGTGGAAATTATGTTAACCACAGGTGATGCGGCAGATGCACTTGAGCAGGTGCAGCATCAAGCCGTAGATTTTGCTATTGCTGCCAAGCCAGATAACCTCTCTAGTAGTTTATACTTTCATCACTTGGCGCAAATCCCTTTAACGGTTATAGGACCTACTATCGCTTGCAGTGTGCAGCAGCAGCTCCAAGAAAAAACACTCGATTGGGCCAATATTCCGATTATTTTGCCTGAGCATGGTTCTGCCCGAAAACGTTTCGAGCAATGGTATCGAAAAAAACAACAAGGTAAGCCGACTATTTATGCCACTGTTTCGGGCCATGAAGCGTTAGTGAGTATGGTTGCCTTAGGTTGTGGAGTGGGTATTGCACCGAAAGTGGTTGTTGATAATTCACCCGTTAAAAATCGAGTGCAATATCTCCCTGCGGTAGGTGAAATAGCACCCTTTGAATTAGGTGTTTGTTGTTTAACTCAGCGTAAAGAGCAGCCGTTATTAAAAGCTTTTTTGCAAGCCATTAGCGATTAAACCGCGACCGCATTGGTTAAATGCCTAAATAATCTATCCATAGCGCGATATGACAACGCCTCAATAATGTGCTCATGGCCGATATCTTTTTGATTATCAATATCGGCAAGAGTACGGGCAATTTTTAAAATTTTATGGTGGGCTCGTGTCGACAAGCCTAACTTTTCAACCGCTAATTCAAGAAACTCATTGTCTGCATGACTTAATTGGCAATGAGCGCGTACTTCGCTACTTGCTAAATGCGCATTGGCCTTACCTTGACGTTCAATTTGTATGGCGCGACAAGCTAATACTCTGTTTTGTACTTCAGTACTCGACTCGCACATTTGTGTATCATTAGCCCACATACCTTTGGGTAATCGGGCCACCTCAATTTGAATATCTATGCGATCTAAAAATGGTCCAGACAAACGATTTAAATAACGTAAAACTTGTTCGGGGGTACTTCGGTTATCGTTATAAAAACCCGTTGGGCTAGGATTCATTGCAGCAATTAATTGAAACCGAGCAGGAAAAGTTTGCTTTTGCATCGCGCGAGAAATCGTTACTTCGCCTGATTCCATTGGCTCACGTAGTACATCTAACACTTTTCGTTCAAACTCGGGCAATTCATCAAGAAAAAGCACTCCGTTGTGCGCTAGAGAAATTTCGCCAGGCTTAGGTTGGCTACCACCGCCAACTAATGCGGCAGATGAAGCGGTGTGATGCGGCGCTCTAAAGGGACGAGTTAACCACGATTTGTCATTTATTTGCTGAAGGCTTATTGATTGTATTGCCGCAGTCTCTAGTGCCTCTTCTTCGCTCATTGGTGGTAAAATACCGGCTAACCGACTGGCTAACATGGTTTTCCCTGTACCTGGAGGACCAATAAAAAGTAAATTATGACTGCCACTAGCGGCAATCTCTAATGCGCGCTTTGCCAGAGGCTGCCCAATCACATCAGACATGTCTAATGCATTGTCACTGGCCATGTGCTCAATAGTTTTTTCTTCAACAAAAGGTAAAATATTTTGTCGTGCAAAATGAGAAAATAATTGCGTGAGATGTTCTATGGCGTGAATTTTTGCCTGTTTGACCCAACTAGCTTGTTCAGCATTTCCTTTGGCAATAATTAAGGTTCTACCTGCTTTACTGCATGCCATAGCCATAGGGATTTCACCAATAATAGCACGTAACTCTCCAGACAATGCTAACTCTCCGGCAAACTCATAGTCATGCAAATGTGTATTGGGCAGTTGGTCTGACGCGGCTAAAATACCGACAGCAATTGGCAAATCAAACCGTCCTCCTTCTTTGGGTAAATCAGCTGGCGCTAAATTAACGGTAATGCGCTTGGCAGGAAATTCGTAACCACAATTGAGAATGGCACTGCGAACTCTATCTTTAGATTCTTTGACGGAGGCTTCAGGTAAGCCAACAATATTAAAAGCAGGTAATCCATTGGCTAAATGTACTTCAACATTAACCAAAGGGGATTCAAGGCCGACGCGTGCACGGCTATATACGGAGGCGAGTGACATAAAATTCCATTTTAATTATTTAATAACAAGTCCTTGTTCAAGTATAGTAAGTGATTGTTAAAAGAGCGAATGTTTGAGTTTTATTTTACCGCTTATAACTATTTTCTGGATAAGCCTAGGAAAAACTATAATAAAAAGCCTTGCTCGAAGTATTAGAGCTATGGTACTAATTTAAATAGGCAAGTAACTCGCCATTCAATTTAAGACAAATAGTGACTAACTATTTAGAAAAAACAGGTAAATATGCAAAATTTTAGCTCGACTATTCTTTTTATTAAGAATTCTGCGATTATTAACATTCTCGTCGTGGTGATTATTAAATCATCGCGAGGTTGTTTGTTGAGCTAAGAAAATAGCAAAAAATTAAAAACAAACCCTCGCTCTGAAAAGAACGGGGGTTTTGTCGTTTTATGACACTTGAAATCTTACGTTTACGTAAACTTACTGAATTGGTTTATTTAAATTATTTATAAATAACAGGAGACTACTGTTTAGCATCAAAAAATATGTGATGTTCAGCAGTTAGGAATTAAAATGGTTAGTGAAAAGAAGCACACAGGCGGATCATTATTGTTCGATATATTGCAACAGCACGGTGTTCAACACGTGTTCGGTTACCCCGGTGGTGCAATAATGCCGATTTACGATGCTTTATGTCATAGCGATGTACAACATTTTTTATGTCGACATGAGCAAGGTGCGGCATTTTCAGCGGTAGGCTACGCTCGTGCTTCAGGGAAAGTAGGTGTATGTTTAGCAACGTCGGGACCAGGAGCCACTAATTTAATTACGGGCCTAGCCGACGCATTAGCCGATTCTATACCTGTTGTTGCTATTACCGGACAAGTGCCAACTTCAGCGATGGGTTCTGATGCCTTTCAAGAAATAGATGTCTTTGGCTTATCATTGGCATGTACAAAACACTCTTTTCAAGTAACTGATATAAACGATTTACCAAAAGTATTACATCAAGCCTTTGCTATTGCCCTTGAAGGTCGACAAGGTCCTGTTCTTGTCGATATTCCTAAAGATATTCAATTAGCTGAAATAACATGTACGTTGGAAGATTTATCGCAGTTAAAAAACAAAGTTAAACTCCCTCCTGCCAATGTTGGTAGTGCGTTAGCGCTTTTGAGTCAGGCAAAGAAACCAGTCTTGTACGTTGGTGGTGGTGTTGGCATGGCTAATGCGGTTGACGAATTAAGAGAGTTCGCTCAATTAACGAAATTACCAAGCGTTTCTACATTAAAAGGTTTAGGTGCAATAGATCCTAACGATGAAAATTATCTTGGCATGTTAGGTATGCATGGTACTAAAGCAGCTAACTTAGCTGTGCAAGAATCGGATTTATTAATTGCTGTAGGTGCACGTTTTGATGACCGTGTAACAGGTAAGCTAGATGAGTTTGCTCCACACGCTAAAATTATTCATTTTGATATAGATACCGCTGAAATTAATAAACGTAGAAACGTTGATGCTGCCATTTTAGGTGATTTAAAAGTTAACTTACCTGCCTTAGCTATTCCGTTATCTATTGCTGATTGGCAACAGAAATGTCAACAAATGAGTAAAGAATTTGGTTGGGATTACAACCATCCCGGTGAAACTATCTTTGCCCCTGCAGTGTTAAAAGAAATTAGCGATAAAATGCCAGACAATAGCTGTATAACAACAGATGTTGGTCAACATCAAATGTGGGCAGCACAGCATATGTTATTTAACGATCCGAGTAACTTTCTGACCAGTGGTGGTATGGGCACCATGGGCTTTGGTATTCCAGCAGCCATAGGCGCACAAATTAGTCGACCTAAAGATTGTGTTATTGCGGTATCAGGCGATGGGTCTTTCATGATGAATGTCCAAGAGCTGTCAACAATAAAACGCTTTCAAATACCGGTGAAAATCGTGTTAATTGATAACGGAAAGTTAGGCATGGTACGCCAATGGCAAGATTTGTTTTTTGAAGGACGTTTAAGTGAAACGGATTTATCAGACAATCCAGACTTTGTAATGCTTGCTACCGCTTTTGATATTAAAGCCAAAGAAATTACTAAAAAAGAACAAGTTACCGCGGCTATTGAAGAAATGCTCGACCATAATGGTCCTTATTTATTACAAGTTAAAATTGATGCGCAAGATAATGTTTGGCCGTTGGTGCCACCCAATACTGCCAATGATCAAATGATGGAGAAAAGCTAATGCATTGTTACCAATTAGCCATACAAGTAGACGATAAACAAGTGGTACTTGAACGTATTTTACAAGTGACCCGTTATCGTGGTTTTCTCATTGATGGCATCACCGCTAAAGTGAATACTGGCACCCATATTGGCTATATCGAATTACTAGTAAGAAGTGATCGCCCTATTGAGCTTTTAGTGGATCAAATTAATAAACTTATCGATATCAAAGACGTAAAAGTTACGAGTAGTGCTGCCTAATCGCACTAAAAAATAATATAAATTGGAATAAAAAATCATGCCTAAATTAAGATCAGCAACTTCTACACAAGGCCGCAATATGGCCGGTGCTCGAGCCCTTTGGCGTGCAACAGGCATGACCGATGGCGACTTTGGTAAGCCAATTGTTGCAGTAGTCAACTCATTCACACAATTTGTTCCAGGACATGTTCATTTAAAAGACATGGGTCAGTTAGTGGCAGGCGCTATTGAAAAAGCTGGCGGTGTAGCTAAAGAATTTAACACAATTGCCGTGGATGATGGTATTGCCATGGGCCACAGCGGTATGTTGTACAGCTTACCATCGCGAGATTTAATCGCTGACTCAGTAGAATACATGGTAAACGCTCATTGCGCCGATGCCATGGTATGTATTTCGAACTGCGATAAAATAACTCCGGGCATGTTAATGGCGGCTATGCGTTTAAACATACCGGTAATTTTTGTCTCAGGTGGACCAATGGAAGCTGGGAAAACTAAGCTTTCTGATCAAATCATTAAACTCGATTTAGTGGATGCGATGATTCAAGGTGCAGATCCAGAAGTGACTGATAAGCAATCAGATCAAGTGGAACGCTCAGCTTGTCCTACTTGTGGCTCTTGTTCGGGTATGTTCACCGCGAATTCAATGAACTGTTTAGCTGAAGCGCTAGGTTTAGCACTTCCAGGAAACGGCTCTATGTTGGCGACCCATGCTGATCGCGAGCAGTTATTCTTAAAAGCGGGCGCACAAATTGTTGAGCTAACAAAACGTTACTACCAAGATAACGACGAGTCTGCATTACCTCGTAATATCGCCAATAAAGACTCTTTTTCTAATGCTATGTGTCTTGATATTGCGATGGGCGGCTCTACTAATACCATTTTGCACCTACTTGCTACAGCCCAAGAAGCTGAAATAGATTACACCATGGAAGACATGGATAAACTATCTCGCATTGTGCCACAGTTATGTAAAGTTGCTCCATCAACACCGAAATATCATATGGAAGATGTGCATCGAGCAGGTGGTGTTATTGCTATTTTAGGTGAGTTAGCACGCGCAAACTTACTGAAAACGGATGTGCCTAATGTCTTAGGGACCACGCTAGCAGATGTTATTGCCAAGTATGATATCACGCAGACTAATGATGAAGACGTTAAAAAATTCTACCGAGCAGGCCCTGCTGGTATTCGCACAACAAAAGCATTTAGCCAAGATTGTCGCTGGGATACTTTAGACGATGACCGAGAAAATGGCTGTATACGTAACATTGATAACGCATTTTCAACAGAAGGTGGCTTAGCGGTACTTTCAGGCAACATTGCCGTTGACGGCTGTGTTGTTAAAACCGCAGGTGTGAGCGACGATAACTTAACCTTTACCGGCCCAGCCCATATATTTGAAAGCCAAGATGCTGCTGTAGCAGGAATTTTAGACAAAAAAGTGGTAGCTGGCGAAGTCGTTGTTATTCGTTACGAAGGTCCTAAAGGCGGGCCCGGTATGCAAGAAATGCTTTACCCTACCACTTATTTAAAATCTATGGGATTAGGTAAAGCGTGTGCATTGTTAACCGATGGGCGTTTCTCAGGTGGTACTTCTGGTTTATCTATTGGTCATGTCTCTCCTGAAGCAGCTGATGGCGGCACTATTGGCTTAGTTGAACAAGGCGATATTATTCATATTGATATTCCTTCTCGAGAAATTACCCTGCAAGTACCAGAAGCCGAGCTTGAAGCTCGTCGCGCAGCCATGGCAGCAAAAGGTCGTGATGCTTGGAAGCCAGTAGATCGTGTTCGCCCGATTAGTTACGCACTTAAAAACTATGCAATGTTGGCGACAAGTGCCGACAAAGGCGCAGTAAGAAACAGAGCATTACTTGACGGCTTTGATGACGGTGATAAGTAATGACACAAGAAGAATCTCAAGAAGTGATTGAAGGGCATGAGCTTGCTCTAGATTACTTGCGTAAAATATTATTAGCACCAGTTTACGATGTTGCCGTTGAAACAGAGTTAACGCCGTTAACTAAGTTATCGACGCGTTTGGGTCATCAAATTTCGCTGAAACGCGAAGACCAACAACCTGTACATTCATTTAAATTACGCGGCGCTTATAACAAGCTTGCTAATTTACCTGAAACACAATGTATTCATGGGGTAATTGCCGCTTCGGCAGGCAATCATGCCCAAGGTTTAGCGTTAGCTGCGAATAAGTTAGGTATTAATGCCACTATAGTTATGCCCATTACCACACCTGATATTAAGGTGGATAATGTGCGTCGCTTTGGTGCTGAGGTTCGACTTATAGGTAAAAGCTTTAATGAAGCGCAAGCCGCTTCTGTGCGATTTGCTCAAGAAGAAAGCAAAACTTTAATTCATCCATTTGATGATGTTGATGTAATTGCAGGGCAAGGCACAGTAGCTAAAGAGTTACTTCAACAACAACCGAACAGTGAAGTTGTCTTTATTCCTGTTGGTGGTGGTGGCTTATTAGCGGGCATGGCGGTTTACTTAAAACAGTTAAAGCCAGGTATTAAAGTTATTGGAGTTGAATCTGAAGATTCGGCATGTTTAAAAGCCGCGCTAACTGCTGGTAGCCCTGTTGACCTAGAGCAAGTTGGGCTATTTGCCGATGGTGTCGCTGTGAAGCGTATTGGCGAGAAAACCTTTGGCTTAATTCAGCGCTATTGTGATGAAGTTATCACAGTAACTACCGATGAAATTTGTGCCTCAATCAAAGACATTTTTGAGCAAACTCGCGTAATTGCAGAGCCTGCAGGCGCTTTATCATTAGCGGGCTTACAAAAATATTGTCAACAACAAGCAGCTGAAAATCAATCAAGCAGTGAGTCGTTAGTGGCAATACTATCTGGCGCGAATATGAATTTTCATAGCTTGCGCTATGTTTCAGAGCGCTGTGAGTTAGGCGAGAAAAAAGAAGCCGTACTCGCGGTGACTATTCCTGAAGAAAAAGGCAGCTTTCGTCATTTTTGTCAGACGTTAGGCGGCAGAGTGATCACTGAATTTAATTACCGTTACGCAGGGAAAAATGCTAACGCTAACACACCCGCCAATATATTTGTCGGTGTGCGTTTAGGGGGCGAAACGAACGAACGACAACAATTAGTTTCATCCTTAGTTGATGCTAAGTATCAAGTGGATGATTTCACTGATAACGAAATGGCGAAACTGCATGTTCGCTACATGATTGGCGGTCAAAAGCCCGCGTTGTTGGAAGAGCGTTTATTTAGCTTTGAATTTCCAGAATACCCTGGCGCGCTAGAGAAATTTTTAGACACCTTAGGAGAACATTGGAACATTACCTTATTTCATTACCGGAATCACGGCGCAGCATTTGGCCAAGTATTAGCGGGGTTTGAAGTGAGTAATGAACAACAAGCAGACTTCTTTGAGCACTTAGAAGCCCTTGGTTATCAATGGCATGAAGAAACCGATAACAGTGCGTATCAAGCATTTTTAACTGCGTAGCTCGTAGGGCTTTAGAGCTATTCTATACACCCTAAACTAAACACATGATCGGCACTGATAAATTGTAACTCAGTGCCTTTATCTGTTTTAACTTCTTTGGCTAAATCTACCCACTGGTAATAAACATTTCGGTGAACTTTAGCCAGTAAATTTCGACGGACATTAACATACATTTCCCCCGTTGGAGTCACGGTTAATGGGTGGTCACTATCCAAGATGAATTCATCATCTAAGTTGGTACTTACTACCATTTTATCTTTTGTTTCATCTAACCATTTCCATTGGGTTAACACAAAAGGTGCATCGTCTACCGTTATCTTTATTTTCTCAACTGGGGTAACTAAAAAGTATGTGTCACTCTCGGCTGTAACTTCTTTTAATAACACTGAAGAAAGCAGCTTAACCAAAGACAAGCGTTTAAAAATAGTCCCGCCATAATACCAATCACCATTGGCTTTTATTTGCAGATCAATTTCGCCACAATAAGGTGGATTCCAGGATTCTATCGGCGGCAGTTTTTTCTCTTTAGTATGTGAGTGTTTAGTTAATTGAGAGCTTATTTTATCTAAAGACATTGCTACAACCTGTATGAGAGTGAATAAATAACACGCTAACTTAAAGCTTACATTAGCTTTTACTACTGGCATCAATTATATTGAAGTATAGTCTTAAATATTATCACACAGTTTACATACCTGCAGTTGATCAACCATTAAATACTAATGAAGAAATGAAACTCATTATGAGTTATTGAGGATAAACAATGTTTAAAATAAAACAATTACTAGCGCTAATGTTAAGTTTATTTATTTCGCTAAGTTATGCCAACAGCACTAAAGAGATTTCACAAGAAGCATTGCAGAGTCTTATTGACAAGAAAGTGAGTGATGTAATTGTGTTAGATGTGCGCTCCGTCGAAGAGTTTAACGAGGGACATATTCAAGGCGCTGTTAATATGAGCTATGACATCATTAACGAAAATTTAATTCAATTGAGGCAATATAAAGATAACAAAGTGGTTGTCTATTGTCGTTCAGGACGTCGCGCTGCAATAGCTGAAAGAATTTTAGCCGCCAACGGTTTTCATGATTTACACCATTTAACTGGCGATATGAACGCTTGGGTTGAGGCCGAATTGCCAGTTTATAACAGTAAAGGCCTTATCAAATAAGTTAGCACGGGCGAGGATGACGATATAGGCTATTATTAATATGAAATTGTTTAATTAAAAAATTAAATTTTTCTTGTCAATCTACGGCTAAATGCATTGATTAACAAGACAATGTGGAAAAAGTAGGATTTACTCGTAGAGGAATATAGGTTATTACTTTCAGATACAATAATTTACCTGTAAATGTCTGGTATTTCTTTTACAATAGTTTTAGTGAATTTAATTAAAAATTATCTGATATGCCTGACTTTGTCCTAAATAACACATCTGACATAGCTCTTTTACAAGAGAACTCTGAAGTAGAATGCAAACTTGCTTCTGGCAAGGATGGTAAAGGTGCGGTGCCTAATGATATGTGGGAGAGTTATAGTGCATTCGCCAATACCCGAGGAGGTGAGATACTACTTGGGATCAAAGAAAAGAAAGGTCATTTTACGGTTGAAGGTATCAAGAATCCTGCACCTTTGGTCAAAAGTATTTGGGATATAATTAATAATCCTCAAAAAGTTAGCCATAACTTACTTAGTGAAAATGATGTAAGAATTGAATCCATTGATGGAAAGAAAATTATTAGGATTGTTGTGCCGCGTTCACCAAGAGAGCTGCGCCCCATATATATTAATAACAATCCACTGTCTAGTACCTATGTCAGACGGCATGAAGCTGATCAGAAATGTTTACCTGATATCGTAAACAGAATACTTGCCGAACGCGAAGATGTGCGTGACAACCGTATTTTAGAAGGATTTGGTTTAGAAGATGTAGATCCAGAAACCCTACGAATATATCGTCAAATGTTTGTTGATGCTAAACCACAAGGGCATCCATTTCTAGAGCAAGATACGGCTGGCTTTTTACGCAGCATTAAGGCATGGCGAAAAGAGAGAAATAGCCAAAAAGAAGGGTTAACTTTAGCTGGATTAGTTATGTTTGGTACTTGGGATGCTATCCAAGATGCACTCCCTAACTATTTTGTTGACTACCAAGAGAAGGATGATAGTTCACATCGATGGGTTGATCGTGTTTTTCCTGACGGTTCTTGGTCGGGTAATATATTTGATTTCTATCGAAAGGTTTACCGTAAGCTCACTGAGAATTTGAAAGTTGGTTTTCAACTTGTCGATGGTCAACGTATTGATGATACTCCTGCCCATGAAGCGATTCGTGAAGCTCTCGTTAATACACTGGCTCATGCAGATTTCACTAGTGACAGTTCTTTACTTATAGAGAAACATCCTGATTTTATTGGCTTTCGTAACCCTGGATTGATGCGTGTTCCCGTTAAAGATGCTATTGCTGGTGGTGATAGTCTTTGTCGAAATCCTGCAGTACATCAAATGTTTTTAAACATTGGCTTAAGTGAGAAAGCAGGCTCTGGTGTACCTAAAATTTACAGTAACTGTAGAGCTCAAAAGTGGCAAACACCTAATTTATATGAGAAGGATGACCCTGAGCAAACATTACTAGAACTACGAATGGTGAATCTAGTATCAGAAGAGATGCATACAAAGTTAATTGAATTATTTGGTGCTAAATACAAAGAACTAAGCGAATTAAAACGTTCTATTTTAATAACTGCCGCAACCGAGTCATGGTTTAATCATGATAGAATTAGTGCTTTGACATCAGCTCATACTAGAGATATTACTTTAGCATTATCAAATTTGGTGAAAGCTGATTATCTTACATCTTCTGGTGTACATAAAGACAAAATCTACCATATAAAGGGTATAGAAATTCCTACACCTGATAATGAAGCAGGTAAGAACATAACTTTTATTTCATCACCAGACTTAAGCCAGTTGTCATTATTTTCTGAAAGCCCGGAGCTTGAATTTGAAAGCCCGGGGTTGGAATCTGAAGACCCGGGGTTCTCCTTAGGAGCTCCGGGTCTTCAAGAGAAGAAGTTATGGCAAGAACTATTAGATATTGCAGCACCTATCCGTGATGGTAGCTACAGAGCAAAGCGGGATGACATAGAAACAACTATAATAGCGTTATGCGATAAGTCTGGAGATAAGTATCTTAAGCTTGCCCAGCTAGCTAAATTGCTTGGTAGAAATACTGATACATTAAGAAAGAGCTATTTAAGTCCAATGTTAAAAAGTCAACAATTAGAGTTAGCCTACCCATCGACACCAAGCCATCCAGGACAGGGATATAAAGTGAAATAGATAATCAGTAGTAGGTTAATTAGTTGCACAAATACTGCAAAGTACAAATATTAGTATATAAATGCCGTAAAAAGCGAAGATTTTTCTTGTCAATCTACGGCTAAATGCAATATACTCCTCGCGCTTTCCCGTCATCGACAGGAAGCGCATATTTAGTATACTCAGTGGTGGCTATAGCTCAGTTGGTAGAGCCCCGGATTGTGATTCCGGTTGTCGAGGGTTCAAGTCCCTTTAGCCACCCCATTTTTCCTTTAAAACATCTTTTAGATTATTCTCACTATAATAGTCAGCACTTTTCTGTCTTTGTTAAGCCGAGCTCAGGTTATTTACGTATTGAAGCTAATTAGATTTAATTAGCTTCATATATTCAATTTTCAGTTGATGTCTTAATCTAATTCAATGGTATTTTATTCGTAACCACCAAAAGAACCAGCAGGACCAGGGAAAACAACAGGGCTTTCAAAACCATCTTTAGCGACACTGCTGACACCAAAGAAATAGTTATCAATAACAATGTTTTTCAGTTCAAACTCAGTAATATCACCTACATATTGACTATGTGTCCATGTTGGTTCGGTGGTCAAACGCCAATGTACGCGATAGCCAGCTAAGTTTTTTGCCATATTTCCTGTTGGACGCTGCCATTTTAACGTTGTTGAAGCTTTTACCGCCCCCGATATTTGAGTATTCGCTGGTGGTGGTGGTGCCCAAGCCATTGCTGCCATAGTAACAGCATTTAACGATGTTAATTTAGCATTAAAATCGAAATCGACACCCGAAAGCACATCACCATACGCTCGACCATTCTCTGTTCGAATGTCTTGATGTTGGCGGTCGTAGTGCTCATTCGTTTCCATAATGCGCACTGCAGGATAACCTTCGGCATTAAATGGACGATGATGTCCGCCACGGCCAAACCTATCCAATCGGTACACCATCATAACGTCTAAATTAGGGATATACTGATCGGCAATTTGATCAATATATCGAGCAACATTTCGTGAAGGAGAGTCGACTTCACCACCAGTGAATCTGCGCTTTTTAGCCTCTGCTGGTGTTTCAACGAATCGAACTCCCTCAGAAAACACCCTTGCAGTTGTATTATTAATGACGCCATTAATACCAGAAATATTACCAATCATGTCATTATTAATAACCGCCTCAACTCGCCAGCCTTCTTTTTTAGCAATGCCAGCCATAATTTTTCCACCAAATAAACCTTGTTCTTCACCTGATAAAGCCGCATATACCACAGTACCGGCAAATTTATGTTGTGATAGCACCCTGGCCGCTTCAATAACCCCTGCTACACCTGTAGCATTATCATTCGCTCCCGGTGATGCACTCGTGTAGTCAAGAGGGTCAGTCACTCTAGAATCAATATCACCAGACATAACGACATAACGATTGGGATCTAATTCGCCTCGCTGAATTGCAATAACATTCACCACCTCGGTCGGTTCAGGAATTCGCTTTTCTCCAGAAAAGGTTTGTTTTTGATAAATAACTTCTAGGCAACCACCACATTGTGCTGAAATCTTTTCAAATTCTGCTTTAATCCAACGACGCGCTGCACCAATTCCTTGCGTATCTGATTTCGTTTCAGACAACGTGTGTCGAGTGCCGAAACTCACTAGTTTGGTGACATCTCTTTTCAGTCGTTCTGCGCTGACTTGTTGCTGTATGTCGCGTAATATCAACTGCTCATTCGGTGGAACAATTGTTGTTGATGCCAATGTTGGTGAAATAATAAATAGCGATAAAAGCCCTAAACTTTTGGAAGATACAAAAGATAAATAGGGTGAAAAGATGGATTTAATCTGCTTTCTTACACCGATAAACATATTGATGGCCTATATTAATTATTATAATGTCGTGAAAAGATTATCACATTCTGTATTATTCGCGAGTTAAGTGAACGTGAAAATATAACCACCTAACTCGCTAGCAATTATCATTGATAAATTCTCCTCCTCATCTAGTAACCCTTATTAAATTGCAGAAATTCAATTTGAAGTAAACAGTTATTGGTAATGGGAAACTTTATTAAATGGAGTTACTAGGTTAATGTTAAGTAATTACACGATCACCTTACCCGAGTAGCCTTATGCCAAAAGCAGTTCGTGGCTTATTTCTGTGTTTAATGAGTGTTTTTGTTTTACCTAGCTTTGCTCAAAGTAGCAATGAATCACTTGAAATTATTGAAGTAACCGCACAAAAACGCATTCAATCGGTACAAGAAGTACCCATGTCAATAACGGCAATATCTGCTAATTCTCTTGCTGTAAATCAAATAACTCAAGCAAGTGGCGTAACAACATTAGTACCAAATGTTAACGCGACGCGCTCTGTTAGTGGTATGAGTAATTACTTTATTCGTGGCGTTGGTATGGATGACTTTAATCTTTCATCTGTTCCTGCAGTTGGTCTTTATTTAGATGACGTGGCAATTAATAACCCGATGTTAGCGAATTTTGCGTTATACGATATTCATCGCGTTGAAATCCTGAAAGGTCCTCAAAATACGCTTTATGGTAAAAATACCACAGGTGGTGCGATCAATTTTATTTCTAATCCTGTAATGCTCAATGAAGAAATCTCTGGCTACGGCACAGCCACTTTAGGTAATTATAATCAACAAAATTTAGAAGGTGCGATAAATACACAACTTACTGAGAAACTCTTTCTGCGTGTTTCTGCTTTTTCAAAGCAGCGAGATGGTTTAGTCACAAGTGAAATTGCAGGTAACAACACAGAGTATAATGACATAGACCAATACGGTTTACGTGCCAAGTTGGCTTACCAGTTCAATGATCAAATTAAGCTCTACATGAGTTTATATGGGGGTAAGCAAGCACAAATAGCCGAAGTTAAAACGGCAATGAATGCCGAAGAGGGTGAGCAGATCATTAAGCTAAGCAATGTAGATTTAACCACGAACTATTCATCCATCATCAACCCTCCTAATGATATAGACGCCTTAGGAGGATATTTTAAAATTAACGTGACTCAACCGAGTTATATTTTTAATGCGATAACCTCTTTTGAACAAGTGGAATCAAAACGTATGGACGATTGGGGAAGTCAGCAAGTCCCTTCTACGATGTATCAAGTATTTACCTATAACTCAAC
>NZ_BAAJLX010000012.1:0-132874 GCF_057543495.1 Colwellia sp. SU-HH01217
ACTCTTATAAAGAGGAGTTAACTGTTCTAAACGTTCGTTTGGGTTGCCCCTTGGAACTGGATGCGCATTCTAGACAGTTTTGATTTTTCGTCAACCCTTTTTTGTCATTAATTTGAAATAATTGTTTAAGCGTTCGAAATTAGTACAAAGTGAGCGTTAATTGAACTAAACAACCAAAAAAGACGATTTAAACTCGCCTTTTTTAATTTAATGCAACTTACAGCTACATACACAGGCCGCCATCTATTTCTATTACACGACCTGTAAAGAATTCATTTTCTAAAATATATTGAACAGTATGGGCAATTTCGTCAGCTTCACCTAAACGGCCAACAGGTTTCATTTTTTCTAAGCGATCTCGCATTTCTGGTTTCATCGCATCAGTCATTGCTGTGCGAATAACACCAGGAGCAATCGCGCCAACTCGAATTCCATGACGTCCCAGCTCTCTAGCCCAAGTAACTGTCATAGCTACTACACCTGCCTTTGATGCCGCATAATTCGTTTGCCCCATATTTCCACCTCTAGCAATAGAGGACATGTTAATAATGACACCTTTACGATTCTGATTAATCATATGCACCGCAGCTTCTCGACCACAAAGAAAAACTCCCGTCAAATTAACATCGATAACACTTTGAAATTGTGACAAAGGCATTTTTTTACTCACTACGCCATCTATAGCTTTCACCAACATACCATCACGTAAAATACCAGCATTATTAATTAAACCATCTAAACCATTAAAATCTTTATTAATTTGGTTAAATGTTTGTTCAACCTCTTCTTCATTAGTCACATTCGCTAAATAGTATTTAGCCGTAGAGCCTGCATGTTCAACTAATGCAACTGTTTCATTCAATTGCTCTTCATTTAAATCAATCAAAGCGAGCTTCGCACCATTTTTGGCAAGAGCAATAGCCATTGCCCGACCTAGTCCTTGACCACCACCTGTGATTACAATTGTTTTATCTTGTATATTCATAACAGTTCTACTTATTTATTCTGATTAAAAAGTGTAAAGATACTGGAAAAATCTTTTGTGCCATTACCTGATGCTGCATGCATAGCGTACAAGCTTCTAGCTAGTGCGCCCATAGGCGTAGATGATTGACTACTAACTGCTGTATCCATTGCTAATCCTAAATCTTTTGCCATTAAATCGACCATAAACCCACCTTGGTAATTATTTGAGGAAGGTACATTTTCCATTACCTCAGGACAAGGGTTATAAACATCTAAAGTCCAATTACTGCCTGAGCTTTTGCTCATTATATTTGATAGTACTGCTGGATCTAATCCGTTACTCATCCCTAATTGTAACGCTTCAGAGGTACCAATCATTAATACCGATAACAACATGTTGTTACATACCTTTGCCACTTGCCCGGCACCATGATGTCCTGCATGGAAAATATTTTTTCCCATGTTATCAAGTACAACTTTAGCGTTAGTAAAATCGACATCACTTCCACCTACCATAAAACTCAATGTACCAGCTGTTGCGCCACCAACGCCTCCAGAAACAGGCGCATCAATAAAATTAATCCCAGCAGTTAATAACGCTTGCCCAACTTTAATTGATGTTGCTGAATCTATAGTAGATGAATCAATTACTAACGCACCTTTATTAATATGATTAATTAAACCATTTTCGCCAAGATAAACTGACTCTACATGTTTCCCTGCTGGTAACATTGAAATTACAAATTCAGCGTCTTTAACGCAGTTACTTGCAAGTGACTGTGTTGTTGCGCCCTGAGCAACAACTTGCTCAACAGCTTGAGCGGATAAATCAAATACACACACTTGATGACCCGCTTTAACTAAATTGATGGCCATTGGGCCACCCATATTTCCTAATCCGATAAAGGCAACTTTTGCCATAGTACTCTCCAAATGAATAAACGGTGATGATGAATGCTGTTATAGACTTAATTCAAGCAGTGGATGTTCACTTTCCTGCCATTTTGATTCAAAAAACCAGTCAATAACCTTTGTTTCAACATCTGCAACTGATTGATACTTCCATTGAGGTGAATAGTCTTTATCGATCAATAAGGCTCTTACCCCTTCAACAAATTCACCATATTGCCCTGCTTTGACTGAAAGGCTCAGTTCGAGTTTAAAGCAATCAGCTAAACTCAATGTTTTGCCTTGTTGTAACTGACGGTAAACTATATGACCACTTAATGCGCTACCGTGTTTTAAAGATTTTTGTGCCTTATTAAACCATTTATCATCAACATCAACCGTCACAATAGCTTTTACTATATCGTTGATGTTATCGAAATTAGTCACCTTATCAATGAGCGACTTCTGCGCTCTGATATAAGAGACAGGTAAGCTCGCATTTGATCGCACTTCCAAATCTTTCATCACAGTAGATAACTTGTCGTGATTAAGGGCAATAGTATCTCCCCAATTTATGGCTTTAAGTGAATCGATTAACATACATTTTTTATCATTTAAAATGAAGAAGTCAGCAAGTCCAGTGTACTTAGCATCTGAAGCATTAATAGAAGCACCAGTTAACCCTAAAAATAAACCACAATTATCAGGCATCCGATTTAAAAACCACGTTCCTCCAACATCAGGGTAAAGGCCAATACTTATTTCCGGCATTGCTATTCGAGAGGTTTCTGTGACAACTCTATGGCTTGCGCCAACCATCATGCCTAGGCCTCCTCCCATTACTATTCCATTACCCCAGACAATAAAAGGTTTATTGAATGTATGAATGAGGAAATCTAGTTTGTATTCTTTCGTGAAATACTCTTCTATGGCAGGAGCAAATTCACCAACATTATTTTGCATTTCATTATATAAATGAACAATATCACCACCTGCACAAAAAGCTTTATCGCCTGCCCCTTGCAATATAACTACTGAAATTTCACTATCTTTATGCCATTCGAGTAATTTAGGGTATAAAGCATCAACCATTTCGCCACTTAGAGCGTTTAATGAACGCTCTGAATTTAATGTGGCAATACCCATTTTCTTTGTGTTGTCACACATTATTTCTTCAAAAATAACGACATTTGACATGATAATTCCTCTAATTCTTTTGTATTTACGAAGTTGTTTATAACTGGCGACAAAAACAGTTACTTATTCGACCAAACAGGTTGTCGTTTTTCTAAAAATGCCTGCACACCTTCACGTTGATCTTGTGTATCAAACAAATCGACAAAAGCTTGTCTCTCAAAAGGTAGTGCATCAGCAATAGGCATGCTTCTATTTTTTTGAATTAACTCCTTACAAGTTGCAACTGCAACAGGGCTTTGTTTAGCCACTTTACTTGCTAGCAGTACGCCTAACTCTTTCCCTTTGCCCCTTGCTACAACCTCTTCCACTAAACCAATTTTAAGTGCGAGTTCGCTATCAATTCGCTCACCACATAAAATCATTCGTTTCGTCCAGCCCTCTCCTACTAATAGTGCTAAGTTCTGGGTTCCGCCGGCACAAGGTAATAAACCAACACTTGTTTCAGGAAGTGCCATAACAGCATGCTCTTCGGCAATTCGAATATCACATGCAAGTGCCACTTCAAGTCCGCCTCCCATTGAGTATCCATTTATTGCTGCAATTGAAACTCCTCTATAGTTAGATAATGTTTCAAAGGCCTGACCGAAAATATTAGCCATATCAGTAGCTACTTTTTTATCTCCACTTGAAAAGACGTTTAAATCGGCTCCCGCAGAGAAAAACTTATCGCCACTGCCTGTAAGTACGATTGCATAGATATATTTATCGTCATTGAGTTTGATAACTAAATCGCGCAAGCTACTTAAACTTAAGTGCGTCCATGTATGAGCAGGCGGATTGTTAAAAGTTATTATCGCGGTATGTTCAATGACTTCAACAAGTAAGCCTTGATAATTAGTGTACGCTGACAGTTGAGAATCTTGTGACATGATTTGTTCCTAAAAACTGTGTTAAAACTTTGTCTTACTGATACATTATTTTCATAGTGAACTTATAAAAGTTGACCACTGCCTTCAGTAAGTAATCTTCTGGCAATAATAAGGCGCATAATCTCATTAGTGCCTTCAAGAATTTGATGAACTCGAACATCTCTAAAGTGACGCTCTAATGGGTATTCTTTTATGTAACCATACCCTCCATGGATTTGTAGTGCAGCATCACACACTTGAAACCCAATATCAGTAGCAAAACGTTTTGCCATCGCACAGTAAGCCGTTTTTTCTGGATCATCATTATCTAGTTTAAATGCAGCCAATCTAACAAGTTGACGAGCAGCAACGAGTTCAGTAGCCATATCTGCTAATTTAAATTGCAATCCTTGAAAAGCGGCAATGGGCTTACCAAATTGTTCTCGTTCTTTCATATACTCCATTGCAGTATTCAAGGCTTGTTGTGCAGTACCAATTGAGCAAGTTGCAATATTGATACGTCCTCCGTCTAACCCTTTCATTGCAATCGAAAAACCTTCCCCTTCATTACCTAATAAATTTTCCACTGGCACTTTTACGTTATCGAAAGTAATTTGACGAGTAGGTTGAGCATTCCAGCCTAATTTCTCTTCTGCTTTGCCATAAATTATACCTTCTAGATTTGCTGGGATAACTAACGAAGAAATACCTTTAGCGCCTAACTCACCAGTACGGACCATTACAACAAGTACTTGAGTATCTCCAGCGCCAGAAATAAAAACCTTGGATCCATTAACAAGGTAATGATCGCCTATTTTTTTCGCTGATGTTGTTAATGATGCTGCATCTGAACCAGCTCCTGGTTCGGTTAAGCAGTATGAAGCGAGCTTTTCTCCTGTAACCAAAGAGGGACACCAAGTATCTTTAATCGTTTGCGTGCCCCATGTAGCAATCATCCATGTAGCCATATTATGTATTGTCATCATGGCCGTTGTAGCTGTACAGCCCATAGAGAGTTGCTCAAAAATAATAGAGGAGTCTAGCCGACTCAGCGCTAAACCACCGACATCTTCAGGAGAGTACAATCCACAAAATCCTAATTCACCTGCTTTAGCAATCACGTCTTTTGGAAAAATATGGTCTTGATCCCACTTACTCGCTAAAGGAGAAAACTCAGCATCAGCAAATTGTTTGGCCGTATCAGCAAACATTTGCTGATCTTCAGTTAAATTAAAGTTCACTTAATATCCTTTACAGTTATTACATTACGATAAAATGGCTTATAACATTTCAACAGCTATTGCCGTTGCTTCTCCACCACCAATACATAAAGAAGCCACACCTTTCGATAAGCCTTTGTTTTTAAGTGCATGAATTAAAGTCACCATAATACGTGCACCACTTGCTCCTAACGGGTGACCTAAAGCACAAGCTCCACCATGAATATTAACTTTATTAATATCTAGTGCCATATGCTTAACAGCAAGCATTGTGACCATTGCAAACGCTTCATTTATTTCAAATAAGTCAACATCATCAGCATTCCAGCCTGCTTTATCTAAAACTTTAGTCATTGCACCAACAGGTGCTACTGTAAACTCTGCTGGTGCTTGGGCATGCGTAGCATGACTAACAATTTTACAAAGAGGTGTTAAACCACGCTTTTGTGCTTCAGAAAGCTTCATCATTACCAATGCAGCAGCACCATCAGAGATTGAACTAGAGTTTGCTGCAGTGATCGTACCGTCTTTTTTAAATGCGGCGCGCAAAGTTGGGATTTTTTCAGGACGTGCATTGCCAGGTTGCTCATCAAACTCAACGACTAAATCACCACGACGGCTATTAATAGTTACCGGCGTAACTTCATCGTTAAAAGCCCCTGATTTAATCGCTAAATTAGCACGTTCTAAAGAACGAATAGCGAAAGCATCCATGTCTTCACGTGTGAAACCTGTCTCATCTGCCGTATCTTGAGCAAAACAGCCCATAGATATACCATCATAAGCATTTTCAAGACCGTCTAGCATCATATGATCAATGACTTGACCATGTCCCATACGCATTCCACTTCTTGCCTTTGGTAGAATATAAGGTGCGTTACTCATACTTTCCATCCCACCAGCAACAGCAATATCAATCGTACCGGCAAACAATGCATCATGTGCTTGCATTGCGGCTTTCATACCTGAACCGCACACTTTATTGATAGTAGTACAAACCGTTGATAATGCTAAATCAGCTTCAAGTGCAGCTTGTCTTGCTGGAGCTTGTTTTAATCCCGCAGGTAAAACACAGCCCATAATCACTTCGTCTATGTGATCATTCTCAATTTTTGCTTGATGTACCGCAGCTCGTATCGCTGTTGCACCAAGAGTCGGTGAAGTAACCGCAGATAAAGAGCCCATAAAACCACCCATAGGTGTTCTTACAGCAGAAACAATAACAATAGGGTCTGAAGCAGACATAACATTCTCCAAAAATTAACATACCGTAAATAATATGTTGTACAGATTAACTCAATATGACGTTTACGCCAACGTAAAGCAAAAGAATAAACTAAGATAAAGGGAACTGACTGTAAGTATAATTGTGCACTATGGTGATAGTTTGTTATAGAAAACAGGCTAGGTGTCGTATAGCAGGGTGTTGACTTTAGCTAAACTTAAAATTGCTTACAGCCGAATAATAAGATTGATAGTTCATTAAAAGTCAAACTTTACGTTTACGTAAACTTCATGTATGGTATCGAGCAGTATAATATGTCCTGAGCTACTGATGAAAAAAGTTACCCAAAACACCTTTTCAATTGGCGATCTTGCCAAAGAGTTTGATATTACCACACGAAGCATTCGCTTCTATGAAGATCAAAACTTAATTGCCCCTACGCGCAAAGGGCAAACAAGAATTTATAACCAAAGAGACAGAGTTAGACTAAAGTTAATTCTACGAGGAAAACGATTAGGCTTTTCACTCGCTGAAACTGGTCGATTATTCGAGCTTTATGATGCTGACAAAAGTAGTGCAACGCAATTAGAAACCATAATGAATCTCATTGCACAGAAAAAATCAGATCTCAACCAACAACTTGAAGATATTCAAGCCGTATTAATAGAATTAAACGACTTAGAAAATAATTGTATTAAAACACTTGCTTCTATCGAAGATAAATCTTTGTAAAAACAGCACAGACAAACAAATAATTAATCATTAAAAAACATAAAAAATTTAAAAGACAAAAAGCTGTGATATCGACACAAAATATCGTGCGTTATCCTTGTCTTAGTAGTCTAAAACTCTATAAAGGATACCCCCATGATTTCAACATTTTCTTCATTGAATTTTAATTTAGGTGAAACGGTAGAGATGATCCGTGATCAAGTTAATGCTTTTTCTCGTGATGAAATCGCACCTCGTGCTGCTCAAATAGACATTGATAACGAATTCCCAAATGATTTATGGCGTAAATTTGGTGACATGGGATTACTCGGCATGACTGTTGACGAGCAATACGGTGGCTCTGGCTTAGGTTATATTGAACACATTGTGGCTATGCAAGAAATTAGTCGAGCGTCAGCATCAGTCGGGTTAAGTTACGGCGCAATGTCAAACTTATGTCTAAACCAATTAAACAAAAATGCTTCGCATGAACAAAAACTCAAATACTTACCTAAGCTTTGTACAGGCGAACATATAGGTGCATTAGCCATGAGTGAACCTAACGCGGGCTCTGACGTGGTCAGCATGAAACTATCAGCTAAAAAAGTTGGTGATAAATATATTTTAAATGGCAATAAAATGTGGATAACCAATGGCCCAGATGCCAATGTTTATGTAATTTACGCAAAAACTGACGTTAATGCTGGCTCAAAAGGTATTACCGCGTTTATCGTAGAGCGTGACTTCCCTGGATTTTCTCGCCACCAAAAACTAGACAAGCTAGGCATGAGGGGCTCGAATACCTGCGAACTTGTTTTTCAAGACTGTGAAGTACCAGCAGCTAATGTTTTAGGTGAAGAAGGCAAAGGCGTTCGTGTATTAATGAGCGGTTTAGATTATGAGCGCGTTGTTCTATCTGGCGGCTCTTTGGGCATTATGGATGCCTGTATGGATTTAGTTGTGCCTTATATTCATGATCGCAAACAATTTGGTCAATCGATTGGCGAATTTCAATTAGTTCAAGGTAAAGTTGCCGATATGTACGCACAAATGAACGCTGCTAAGTCATATGCCTATATGGTTGCACAAGCCTGTGATCGCGGAGAAACCACACGAAAAGACTCTGCTGCTGTTATTTTATACGCAGCCGAGCTCGCGACAAAAATGGCGCTTGATACGATTCAACTATTAGGTGGCAACGGCTACATAAATGAATTTCCTGCTGGTCGTTTATTACGTGATGCGAAATTATATGAAATTGGCGCAGGAACATCAGAAATACGCCGTATGCTAATTGGCCGAGAATTGTTTGCTGAATCTAAATAAAGAGAAGCTAAACAATAAAATTTGACGATAAAGTTAAATAATTTTTAACACCTCTTTGCTCCTTCCTCTGCTAGTTTCAGTATTAAGTAGGAGAATTCAAGCAACTAAGGTGTTGAAAATTTATAACTACTCTCTCAATCTATAACGACAGATACAAAGGTAAATACCGTGGCTAAAATCAACTCTAAGATAAATACACGCAGTCAAGACTTTATCGATAACTCAGCGCACATGCAGCATCAGGTTAATGATTTGAAAGAAAAACTTGATCAAATCAAGCTCGGTGGCGGAGAAGGAAGTCGCCAACGTCATTTAGCAAGAGGTAAATTATTACCCAGAGATCGTGTACTAGCTTTACTTGACGCAGGCTCTCCATTTTTAGAGTTATCACAATTTGCCGCTTTTAATGTTTACAAAGACAACGTCCCTTCTGCAGGTGTCATTACTGGCATTGGCCGCGTTGGTGGTCAAGAGTGCGTTATTGTTGCAAATGATGCTACCGTAAAAGGCGGCACTTATTACCCTTTAACAGTTAAAAAACACCTACGCGCGCAAACCATTGCACAGGAAAATAATTTACCTTGCATATACCTTGTTGATTCTGGCGGTGCGAACTTACCTAACCAAGATGAAGTTTTCCCCGATAAAGAACATTTTGGCCGTATATTTTTCAATCAAGCAAATATGTCTGCGCAAAATATTCCTCAAATAGCAGTTGTGATGGGCTCATGTACCGCAGGAGGGGCTTATGTGCCTGCCATGGCTGATGAATCTATTATAGTTAAAGAACAAGGCACTATATTTTTAGCAGGGCCTCCTTTAGTAAAAGCAGCCACAGGAGAAGTCGTCAGTGCCGAAGATTTAGGTGGTGCTGATGTGCACTGTCGTACCTCTGGCGTCACCGATCATTACGCACAAAATGACAATCACGCTTTATCACTTGCTCGAAGCGCAGTTACCAATTTAAATAGAGTAAAACCTGTACAGCTTGACATTAAACCAATTAATGAACCAGCCTATGATAGCAATGAAATTTACGGTGTAATTCCTAAAGATCCGCGCCAGCCTTACGATGTTAGAGAAGTCATTGCGCGCATTGTTGATGGCAGCGAGTTTGATGAATTTAAATCCTTATACGGAACAACACTTGTCTGCGGTTTTGCTCGTATTTATGGCTATCCTGTTGGTATTGTTGCAAATAACGGTGTGCTATTTGGTGAATCTGCGCAAAAAGGTGCACACTTTATTGAGCTCTGTGCACAACGTAAAATTCCTTTGGTTTTCCTACAAAACATCACAGGGTTTATGGTGGGTCAACAATATGAGTCTGGTGGTATTGCCAAACATGGAGCAAAAATGGTTACCGCAGTTGCTACTGCACAAGTGCCAAAGTTCACCGTATTAATTGGCGGTAGTTTTGGCGCTGGTAACTATGGAATGTGTGGCCGAGCTTATGATCCCCGATTTTTATTCATGTGGCCCAATGCTCGAATTTCAGTAATGGGAGGAGAGCAAGCAGCTGGCGTTATGGCACAAGTGACTCGAGACAAAAAAGAGCGAAATGGTGAAACCTGGTCTGAAGCTGATGAATACTCTTTTAAGCAACCAATCATGGATAACTACGAACATCAAGGTCATCCTTATTATGCCTCGGCACGCCTTTGGGATGATGGAATTATTGACCCAAGTGAAACTCGACAAGTGTTGGGTTTATCAATTTCAGCGTCTTTAAATAAATCCATTGAAGATACCAAATTTGGCATTTTTAGAATGTAGGCTCCGTTATGACTATGATTACCAATACAACGAAAAATGAAATGGTGTTATTTGAGGTAAATTCTCAAGGTGTTGCCACTGTTACCTTAAATAATCCAGATAAACATAACGCTTTTGACGATAAAATTATTGAAGCATTAACGGTGATATTTACAGACATCGCCGCTCGTGAAGACATAAAATTAATGGTGCTTGCTTCTAATGGGAAAAGCTTTTCTGCAGGTGCAGATCTCGCGTGGATGAAGCGCATGGCAAATTATTCTTTAGATGATAACTTAAAAGATGCAACGGCTTTAGCAAATATGCTCAAAGCGTTAAACTTTTTGCCTCAACCCACAATAGCTAAAATACAAGGTGCTGCATTTGGTGGAGCCGTCGGTTTAGCCAGTTGCTGTGACATTGTGATCGCCGTAAGTAAAGCTAGCTTTTGTTTAAGTGAAGTAAAGCTTGGCTTAATTCCAGCAACTATAGGACCGTATGTAGTCAATGCTATCGGTTTAAAAGCAGCCAGACGGTATTTTATTACAGCAGAGCGATTTTTTGCAGATAAAGCGCAACAAATAGGATTAGTCGATGAAGTAGTCGCGCTCGAAAAACTTAATGCTGAAGTTGACAAAATGGTCTCAACTTTACTTTTAAATGGTCCTCAAGCAATAAGAGCGGCAAAAAAACTAGCATTAGACGTCGCATTTCAACCTTTTAGCGACACACTTTTACAAGACACCAGCGAACGTATTGCTCACTTACGCGTATCAACTGAAGGTCAAGAAGGCTTAACTGCTTTCTTTGATAAACGCTCACCCGCTTGGCAAATAACCAAGGATAGCTAACATGAATACTAACAACACCACAGGTTTTACTAACACCAGTAAAATGTTCACTAAAATTTTAATCGCAAATCGCGGTGAAATTGCTTGTCGCATAATTAAAACAGCTCAAAAAATGGGTATTTTAACTGTTGCCGTATATTCTGACGCCGATGCTGATTCTTTACATGTTCAAATGGCTGACGAAGCGGTTTATTTAGGTCCATCACCTTCACGTGAAAGCTATCTTCTCGTAGATAAAGTAATCAACGCTGCAAAAATGACAGGAGCCCAAGCAATTCATCCTGGTTATGGTTTTTTATCTGAAAATGCAGATTTTTGCAGGCAATGTAGCCAAGAAAATATTACCTTTATTGGTCCTCCTGTTGGTGCAATTGAAGCGATGGGTTCAAAGTCCGCAGCAAAAAATATTATGGAGGCTGCCAATGTACCTTTAGTTCCTGGCTATCATGGAGATGATCAATCAGAATCTGTTTTGAAAAAAGCTGCGGATGATATGGGTTACCCCGTTTTGCTTAAAGCTACAGCTGGTGGTGGTGGCAAAGGCATGCGTCAAGTGTGGAGCGCTGATGAGTTTTCTGAAGGATTTTCTGCAGCTAAGCGTGAAGCTAATTCATCTTTTGGTGATGATCGTATGTTGGTTGAAAAGTATTTAACGCAACCTCGTCATGTAGAAATCCAAGTGTTTTGTGATAACCATGGACACGCTGTTTATTTATTCGAGCGCGACTGCTCTGTTCAACGTCGCCATCAAAAAGTTATCGAAGAAGCGCCAGCGTTTAGTATGAGTGAAACACTACGCGCTAAAATGGGTGAATCAGCCATTCAGTCTGCACAAGCAATTGGCTACCAAGGTGCTGGTACCGTTGAGTTTTTGCTTGATGTCGACGGTTCATTCTATTTCATGGAGATGAATACTCGTTTGCAAGTCGAACATCCCGTAACAGAAATGATCAGTGGGCAAGATCTTGTTGAATGGCAATTAAGAGTGGCCGCAGGAGAAAATTTACCTAAAACTCAAAACCAGTTAAAAATCAAAGGCCACGCGTTTGAAGCAAGAATATATGCGGAAGATCCAAACAATGACTTTTTACCAGCCACTGGCAACTTAGAGTTTTTACAAACTCCTATAGAAAGTGACAATGTCCGTATCGATACAGGTGTTCGTCAAGGTGATGATGTGAGTGTGTTTTACGATCCCATGATAGCAAAGCTAATCGTTTGGGACGAAAACCGTGAAAAAGCACTTCAACGGTTGGCTAAAGCATTAAGTGAATATCGAATTAACGGTGTTACCACTAATATCGAATTTCTCTACAACCTAGCAACTTGTAAACCTTTTGTTGAAGCTGATATAGATACTGGCTTTATTGAAAAACATAATGATCTAATTTTTCACACAAATGATCCAATATTAACGAATGAACTGCCAATGGCAGCTTTATATTTAATATTATCCCAAGAAAATATAGCCCAAAGTAGCGCCGCTAATAGTAATGACCCCTACTCTCCTTGGAATAGTACCAATGCTTGGCGTTTAAATGATGCACATACTCAGCAGTTAACTCTCTCTTTTAATGACGTTGAATATCATATCGAAGTCGAGCAAAAGCGTCAGGGGGCTAGTACTTACTTTTTAATAACTATTAATAATAGCACTACAGATAATCTCCCCCTTCATTGCCAAGGTAGTTTAAATGGTGATGTATTAACAGCTACTATCGATGGGTATAGAAGCCAAGCTACTATTGCTTATTTCAATAATCATCTGAGCTTGTATTGCAACAGAAATGGACAAAATGGCGTATTTAATTTCACCCAAGTTCTGCCTGATTGCGGCGATAGTTCTGCTGATGATGCACACGGTGGGCTGATTGCACCTATGAACGGTACCATGGTCAGCGTTTTGATTAATGCAGGTGATAAAGTCGAGAAAGATCAACCTTTAGTTATCATGGAAGCAATGAAAATGGAATACACAATTCGTGCACCAGAACACGGAGTAATTGAAGCTGTTTACTTTGCAGAAGGTGAAATGGTTGATGGTGGTGCCGCACTGTTGTCATTCGTTTGTGAGGAAAACCAATAATGACAACACTACAATACTCTCTTCCCACTTCAGTAAAAATTGTTGAGGTAGGTCCTCGAGATGGCTTGCAAAATGAAAAAAAGCCGGTCTCCGCTGAAGATAAAATAGAACTAATTAACCAATTATCAGCTGCTGGGGTGAACTACATTGAAAGTGGTAGCTTTGTTTCCCCTAAATGGGTGCCACAAATGGCAACATCATCAGAAGTCTTTCAAGGAATAAATAAAAAGAGCGGAGTAACATACGCAGCTTTAACACCAAATATGAAAGGTTTTGAAGGGGCATTAGCAGTGAATGCTGATGAAGTTGCTATATTTGGTGCTGCCTCAGAAGCCTTTAGCCAGAAAAATATCAACTGCTCAATTGAAGAAAGCCTGAACCGATTCGAACCTATTATGCAGGCTGCACAAGCGGCAGGCATCCCCGTAAGAGGGTATGTATCTTGTGTGGTTGGTTGTCCATATGATGGCTTTATTGAACCAGAGAAAGTAGCAAAAGTTGCTGAACAGCTTTTCAAAATGGGCTGCTATGAAATATCCCTAGGCGACACTATAGGTGTAGGTACGCCTGCTAGCGTACAAAAGATGTTACAGGCGGTAAGTGCACGTGTGCCGATGGCTAAGTTAGCTGTTCACTTTCATGATACTTATGGTCAAGCGTTAGCAAACATTTACGCCGCTATGCAAATGGGTGTAATGGTGGTCGATAGTGCTATTGCGGGACTTGGCGGCTGCCCTTATGCTAAAGGGGCTTCTGGTAATGTTGCAACAGAAGACGTAGTTTATATGCTTAACGGCTTAGGTATTGAGACCGGAATTAATTTTGACAAGCTGCTCAAAGCAGGTTGGTTTATCAGTGACAAATTAGAAAAATCGCCTGTGTCCAAAGTATCAAATGCTTACCGTGCACAGTGTTAATACACTCTATTGCGCACTTAATGAAAAATTAATGTGGCTAAATTAATAGTAACTAACAAATAGAAAGGAGTTTCAAATGGCAGGTTTTGACAAAGTAGTGTCAAGCTATGAAGAAGCCATGGCAGGATTAACTGACAATATGACAGTTATTGCTGGTGGTTTCGGTCTTTGCGGTATCCCAGAAAACTTAATCAACGAGATAAAAAGAAAAGGTACTAAAGGATTAACTTTGGTATCTAATAACTGTGGTGTTGATGATTTTGGTTTAGGTATTTTATTACCGGATCGCCAAATAAAAAAAATTATCGCTTCTTATGTTGGCGAAAATGCAGAATTCGAACGCCAAATGATGGCAGGAGAGTTAGAAGTTGAATTAACGCCCCAAGGTACATTAGCGGAAAAAATGCGTGCTGGCGGTGCTGGAATTCCTGCTTTTTATACTGCTACGGGTTATGGAACTCCTGTCGCTCAAGGGAAAGAAGAAAGAGAGTTTGACGGTCGACATTATATTTTAGAGCCTTCAATAACAGGTGATTTTGCCATTGTTAAAGCTTGGAAAGCTGACAGATACGGTAATCTTGTTTTTAGAAAAACCGCGCGTAACTTTAACCCATTAGCCGCAACAGCAGGTAAAATTACCGTTGTTGAAGTGGAAGAAATTGTAGAACCTGGTGAGCTAGATCCAGACCAGATACATACCCCTGGTATTTATGTTAATCGCCTTATCTTAGGCTCATTTGAAAAACGAATCGAACAACGTACTGTTCGCCAAGCTTAGGAGATTACCAATGGCTTTAACACGAGAACAAATAGCACAACGTGTTGCTCAAGAACTAGAAGATGGCTTTTATGTTAATTTAGGTATTGGTATTCCAACGCTAGTTGCTAACTACGTACCAGAGAATATAGAAGTCATGCTACAGTCTGAAAATGGTTTATTGGGTATGGGGCAATTCCCTACCGAAGAAGAGATAGATGCCGACTTAATTAATGCTGGTAAGCAAACCGTTACTATGGCTACAGGCGCTTCACTTTTCGACTCTGCAGAGTCTTTTGCCATGATCCGTGGCGGCCACGTAGATTTAACCGTATTAGGCGCTTTTGAAGTAGACATTCAAGGTAATATCGCCTCATACATGATCCCTGGAAAACTAATTAAAGGTATGGGTGGCGCAATGGATTTAGTTGCTGGCGCTGATAATATTATTGTCACTATGACACATGCCTCTAAACATGGTGTATCAAAGTTACTAAATAGCTGCTCATTACCATTAACAGGTAAAGGTTGTATTAAACGTGTATTAACAGATTTAGCCTTTTTAGAAATTAAAGAGGGAAAGTTTCATTTAATCGAACGCGCGCCAGGTGTTTCTGTTGATGAAATTATAAAACTAACCGAAGGTGAGCTAGTAGTGCCCGAAAATGTACCTGAAATGCAATTTTAATTGTAATAAAAATGAACATAAAATTAACAGGCTATTAATATAAAATATTAATTTTTTCGAACACATAAAACGGTATATTGTATAACTTGATTTTTAAACTACTGTTTAACAATGACAAAAAAATCAAAAGTACAAAAAACAACCAATAAAAGTAGCTGTAAAGTTGCAATTTGTAATGAATTTAGCAATACTGAAGGTGACAAAGAAAAGGCAAGACATGCGAAAACATGTTACGCAAAACCACCGGTCTAAGGGTTTTTATTTTTAGCAATAATTATAAAATCTATGACAGCGGAGTCACCTCGTTATTAGGTACATCCTGTGGTTTTTTCTTTTACTAACTAACTTAATTAATTAAAAGGTTAATAAAATGAAAAAATTATTACTAGCTTCTACCATTACTGCTTTATTATTGACGTCTGTTGTATCGACGCCGAAGGCACAAGCTTCAAACATCGCTCAAAGCGTTTGTGAATATGTGGCTGCCGACGACAAAAAACGCATGCGTTCTTTTTTAAAGACGAATAAATTAAAAATTCGTAGTATCTTCTCAGGTATTCAATGTAACGGTAAAAACTTGTTGGAATTTGCTGCTGCAAAAGGTTCTGTTAAAACAGGTACTTTGATGATTGCAAAATTACCAAAGAAAGTTGTTTCAGCGAACTTAGCACTTATTCAAAATGGATCGCAACCATTAATAGACGCAGCTAACGAACGCGTTAGCAGCTGAAAGTTATTTTCAAGTAGGTGTCAATGCTTAGCATCAATGTTTACTAGTTAATAATTCTATGTCGCTTCAAAAAGCCAGCTTTGCTGGCTTTTTTTTTTGAATAATTTTAATTATTTATGATGTTAATAATAAAAAAAATCCATACACTTAACTTATATCACCTAGCAGTACTTGAACATGGCAATAAAAAGAACATATAAAAATAGTAAAAATGCATTACTCCTCACTGGTGGTGGCGCTCGTGCGGCATATCAAGTAGGTGTATTATCAGCTATTGCAACATTTATTCCTCGCAATCACGGCATACCTTTTCCCATAGTCTGCGGGACATCTGCAGGAGCGATTAACTCGACTGCACTGTCATGCTATGCATCTTGTTTTCATCTAGGTGTTAAGAAATTAGAATGGATGTGGAAGTCTTTACATACACATAGTATTTATCATAGCGACCCAATCAGGGTTTTTAATAATATTACCCAAGGTGTTTTGGGTAGCTTTCAAGCAGATTACGCTAACCAATCATCTCGAAGTTTACTCAATAATGCCCCATTAAGAGCTCTACTAAACCAAGTTGTTGACTTTAGCCGTATTGATAAAAACATAGATAATGGTTATTTATCTGCGTTATCAATTACGGCTTCGAATTATTCTACAGGCAATTCTATTAGTTTTTTTCAATCTGAAGATGGTATTCAGCCATGGTTCAGGGCGAAACGCCGTGGCGAGCCATGTCAAATCAATAGTGAGCACTTAATGGCTTCTGCGGCAATTCCATTAGTGTTTCCTTCCATTAAAATAAAAAGCCAGCACTATGGTGATGGTTCAGTACATCAATTATCACCTTTAAGTCCTGCGATACATTTAGGAGCTGAGCGTATTTTAGTGATAGGCGTTGAGCAACCTAAAAATCCCCTCTTTGCCAATGAAAATAACCCTCATCCGCCTAGTACAGCAACCATTGCGGGCCATTTGCTTGACAGTGTTTTTTCAGATACCCTTAAAAGTGATATAGAACGGATGGATAGAGTTAATAGTACTTTATCTCTAATCTCCAAAGAAGCTAGAGATAAAGAGCAAGGTTTAAAGCATATTGACAGTTTGGTACTTAACCCTAGCGCAGACTTTAATCATATTGCGCTCAATCATTATCATGAACTGCCTTTATCTATACGTTTATTATTAAGATCAGTGGGTATCAGCAATGACTCTGAATCAAGTTTGATTAGTTACTTACTTTTTGAAAAGAACTATTGCCGAAAATTAATTAAACTAGGCTATAAAGATGCCCTAGAGAAAGAGACACAAATAAGAGATTTTTTATCTTTATAAAAACTCAGTTTGCGTTACTTTCTTATTTGTCGCCTTCGTTTAAATACCGCTCTGTGCGTTCAACTCTTCTAGGTTTACCTCGTAATATCAACGTATCTTGAGGTTTAAGTATGGTATTTTCATCAGGGTCTTCAATTTCTTGATCTTCTCTTCTAAGGGCAATAATACTCACCCTTCTACGTGCTAAATTCAACGATTGAATAGTGTGTCCAATAACAAAAGCACCATCGGTTAATAATATTGCATGAGCAAACTCTATCCTATCAATGGCCTCTGGTCCCATATCAGTATGTTCACCCTGAAAAAAACCGTGAAGGTGGTTGTAATGGTTTTTTCGCTCTTTTTGTACCCGACGGATAATTCTAGAAATTGGAACGCCTGATAAAGAAAGCACCTGAGAAACAAGCATTAAACTACCCTCCAAACTTTCAGGTACTACTTCATTTGCCCCAGCTTTTTGAAGAAGCGCTAATTGATCATCATTTCGAGTTCTTACCAATATAGGCACCTCAGGAGACAATGAACGTACTTTTTGTATGACTTCTACCGACTGCCTGTCTTCACCAAAAGCGATTACCACTAACTTAGCTGTTGATAAGTGGGCTGCTTGCAGTAATTCAGCTTGCCTTGAAGAGCCAAATAATATGTTCTCTCCTGCATCTCGTGCTTTACAGGTACGCAGCGGATCTATATCAATAGCAACAAACTTAATAGACTCTTGTTTCAAAAATCGGCTGACGGTTTGACCTACACGGCCAAACCCACAAATAATAACGTGATCATTTAAATTATCATTCTCCGGAAGTTGCTGTAAACGTTCTGTATCAAGTTGTTTATTTTGACTTAACCATACCCCCCATTGTCTTGCATTGTTAATAATGTATGGCGTTATAGCCATACTAATAACACCGGCACCCAGCATTAAAGATGCGATATCTAAAGGAAGAATTTCAACTTGTCTTGCTAGCGCGATTAATACAAAACCAAATTCTCCCATTTGACACAACATAAATCCAGCAGCCCAAGCGTCTTTAGACGCCTCACCAGCACGCACAGCAAGTAACCTGATCACAACAACCTTAATTGCCATAAATGAAAGCATAATAGCCAGAATGCTCCAAGGCGATGAAAGTAATACGGCAATATCGAGTTTCATCCCGACAGTAATAAAAAACAATCCAAGTAAAATATCTCGATAAGGCCTTATATCTGCTTCTAATTGATGTTTGTATTGACTTTCACCAAGCATCATCCCCGCAAGGAAGGCTCCTAAAGCCATTGATAAACCAAACCACTGCGTTAATGCTGAAGCAACCAAAGTCACCAACAATGTCGTTAACACAAAAAGCTCGTCAGTTCTAACCTGTGCAATAGTATTAAAGAGACGAGGCAATAACCATTTCCCCGCCAACATCAATACACTAACAACCACAACACCTTTAACTAGCGCCATAACCAACGCTAAAAACATTGAGTTATCACCACTCATTGCTAACATTGGGATGATAATTAAAAATGGGACTACAGCAACATCTTGAAATAACAGTACAGCCACAGATAATTGACCAGACTTACGCTTCATCGCGCCTGACTCACTCAATTGTCTAACAACAATTGCTGTAGATGACAGCGCTAAAATTCCACCAATAACAAATGCACTACTAAAAGTTTGTGCAAATATAAGGGCTAACAGAATAAAAATAACTAACGAAATACCAACCTGCAAACTTCCCACACGCAATACCAAATGGCGCATGGCTACTAATTTAGGTAAAGAAAACTCTAAGCCTAAGGTAAATAATAAAAAAACAATCCCCAACTCTGCAAAGTGATCATAATTCACATGACCTTGAGCCCAATCAAGACCATGCTCCCCTACTAACATTCCTGCGACTAGGTACGCCAAAATTGCTGGTAATTTTAAACGCCTAAAGAGCCATACAATAAAAACGGCGCTAGTTAAAATGGCTAAAATCTCTATATGTCCTGTCACAAAAAATCCTTAATAATAGAGTAGTTGATCTTTTAAGCGTGTTTATGAAGCGGTTTATTGACTATTTATACAAGGCAAAATATCACTCGTAAAGTTCGTATAACCAAAAGAAACATCTGTTTGCCATGCGGCAATTCTTTGCCGTCAAAAAAATAACATCGCATTTTTATTTGATTGTACACATTTTAAGTTAACTTTTACTTAATATTAATCAATGATTTATACTTACCTTAGAACTGCAAATTATTAGGCATAGAAATTGCTTAATACTAACTGTAATAACTAGGTTAGGGGCAGCTATGCAAACGTTAAATATACTCGACAATCACTTTTCAGAATTCAATGCATTAAGAGTAATGGATTCTGTGCATGTTGAAAACACTAAGCATGGATTAGCTTTACTCGAACAACTTCAAACCAGTCTTGAGTTGGAAAAAATACTCAATATGTTTGCAATGGAGGCAGCAAAGTTTGTCGACTTTTCCGGATTATATTTTAAAAATAGTCATCTAAGTCAGTCAATCAGAGGCAGCCGAAAAGCAAAATATGAACGACACTTTGAACTTAAAATTGCAGGAGAGCTTATAGGCATATTAACCTATGCTGTAAATTCTCCTATTAGCCTTACTAATTATAAGATACTAAACGAGTTACACCAGTATTTACTTTACCCTTTGAAAAATGCCATCCAGTACCATCAAGCAATTCAACTTGCTATGCAAGATTCTCTAACGGGTTTAGGTAATCGACGATATTTTGATGAGCAACTAAAACGTGCTATGCATCATGCTAATCGCCATCGTTCTCATGTAGGTTTAATTGTATGCGATTTAAATAAGTTTAAAAGTATAAATGATAATTATGGCCATCAAATTGGCGACCAAGTATTAATACATTTTGCCAATGCATTAAGAATAAGTGTGCGCGACTCCGACAGTATTTTCAGGTTCGGTGGTGACGAATTTAGTATTATTGTCGAGAGTGCGAGTAATCAATCTTTGGCAATTATTGAAAACAGAATCAACCATGCATTAACTCAAGATGCTTTACTAGCTAAATATCAAGTGACCTCTAGTTTGGGTATGACCTTCATGAACAGAGCTGATAGTGAACAAAGTTTCTTCGACCGAGCGGATAAATGTTTATACAAGAACAAACTAAGCTCATCTCAAAACTTAAGTAAAACACTGAGTGTTGTTTAGGATAATTATCGTCATTAAAAAAATATTAATGACTTTATCTAATTTTAATTAAACTCTTTTAAGCTTTGCTTTTGCTCGTTAGGTGTAGCCCCTAATAACAATCGGCAAAACCTAACAGCGTGAGCAAAGCGACCTACACCAACTTTGTCTAGGGCTGCCATTAATAATAATTTATTTAACGAATAAAGTTGGCAATAATGACTAATGGCTTCATCAAGGCTTGGGTAGTTGACTCCGTCGAATTCAAAACTGTTGTCCTCAAAACTGACAACAAGGTCAACACCATGAAAAGCAATAGGCCAACCAATAAAGTTAACTCGTGCTTGAGCTACCTCATACATAAACCATGCACTTTTTTGAAACCCCTCAAAACAACCCCCTTCGAACTCACTGTTTTTGAGTTCTTCTTGAGTCCAATTAACTCCGATTGCTAAATCTTTACGGTATCGTTTGAGTAAACAACGTTTGACAAACTCTTTAACAGCCCAAATTGAGTCTACGTCTGCTTGGCGAGCAAATTGATTGCATTCAGCACAGCTTGGCACTTTCAATCTTGGGTGTGAACATCCTAGAGCTCTGCTATGAAAAGCAAGTAAATTACCCGAATATTCAGGAGGGAACTCAAATTTATTAAATGAAGGCTCACCACAAAACCAACAATGATGCCTATGTTTAAAAGGTATCTCTACCGTATTTAAATCATTCTCTGGCATTAACTATACACTTACACTCATAGTGACGACTAATTCAATATTGTCTTAACGCTTTTTCACAATTTTAGAATTATACCGTTTGGTTGTTGAACTCTTTTTCTTTTTAGCTGAAGCGTTTTCTGACTTCTTCTTAGCAAGCGCTTGATTTTTTTCTTGTGTCGCGCGATAACGGCTTTTCTTTAAAGGTTTCTCAATCTCACCTTGATATTGAGCGGGTAATGGACGATCAATTTCATAACCTGGTGCGACGATACGCTCAAATTTTCGACCAATGAAGGCTTCAATATTTTCCAAAAATTGTTCATCTTTGGGACTAACTAACGAAATAGCAACACCTGATTTTCCTGCACGTCCAGTACGACCAATGCGGTGTACATAATCTTCAGCAAGAAATGGTAAATGAAAATTGACAACATAAGGCAAATCGTCGATATCTAAACCACGCGCTGCTACATCGGTTGCCACTAGCACTCTCACACTAGCATTGCTAAATTTTTCTAGCGCTTGGTTACGTGCGCCTTGAGACTTGTCGCCATGACAAATTGCTGTTTTTATACCATCAAGCTTTAATTCTTTCGCTAACAAGTTAGCACTTTCCTTTGTGCCTGCAAAAACTAAAACTTGCTGCCAATTATTCACACCAATAATTTCAGACAATAATTCTCGCTTACGTGTTTCTGATACCCAATAGACAGACTGCTTTACTTTACCCGATGTTGAGTTTTGTTTAGCAACTTCGATGGTCTTCGGTGTTGTTAATAGTTGTTTCGCTAACGTTTTTACTTTGTTAGAAAAAGTAGCTGAAAACATTAATGTTTGGTGACGTTGTTTAATTACATCAAATATACGCTCTATGTCTTTTAAAAACCCTAGATCTAACATGCGATCTGCTTCATCTAATACAACATATTTAACATGAGAAAGATCGACGTTTCTAAGAGAAACATGCTCTAACAAGCGTCCGGGTGTCGCAACTAATATATCAACACCAGACTTAAGCATCTTCGTTTGAGATGGCATTTTTCCACCACCAAAGACGACCCCAGAGGATAGTGGTAAAAACTGACTATACTCTTCAACATTTTGTGCAACTTGTGAGGCGAGCTCTCTAGTAGGCGTTAAAATAAGTGCCCGAATCGTTCTTTGGGAAGATGAATTATTGTCATTAGCATTTTTTGCTAACAGATCAAGTATCGGTAAGGTAAAGGCTGCTGTTTTTCCCGTTCCTGTTTGTGCGCTGGCTAAGACGTCAACACCTGATTTAATAACAGGAATAGCTTGCTGCTGAATTGGAGTTACACTGTGGTAACCACAAGCTTTAACAGCTCTTAGCAACCCTTCTGAAAACCCCATAGAATCAACACTCATTTATCACCAACATTATTTAAAGAAATTTAAGAACGCAAATTATAACAGCTTTCTATACAGAATTGCGAAGAACAATATTGACCATTACTGAAATAATTAATCACCTTAGGTAATAGTAGATCTTAACGTTAAGCGCAGAATAAAATGTTTAAATAAATTAAGTAGTATTTGTCTTACAATTAAAAATCCCCGTTAATAAACTTACTTAATATTAACGGGGTGAGGGAAAGTTCATTTTATAAATTGACTTAGAGCGTTCAAACCAAAAATAGGAAGGTTAAGTATGTCTTCTTTGCTGATAATAAATAATGTTTATTATTAACAGCGCTGAACTGACATGCTAGATAAACTGACAGACCAGGCTAATTTAATGTTAAACAAACACTCCTCAAGGAGAGAAACTAAACAAAGCTATGGGATAACAGCTATCACCAACAACTTAGATATATTGTATACTTTATATCAAATAAGATGCAAGGATGATGATTTAAAAATATATAACGCTTTCAATAATAAAATGACAAAAACGAATAAGAAGAAGTTAAGGGGGTGAATATTTTTCATAAAAAAACCGAAACTAAGTTTCGGCTTTATATCATTAAAATTCAGTGTAAAAGTGTTAAGTATTTTTAATTAGGCTTGGATAAAGATGTAACAAGCAACCTCTTCCTGCAAAAGTTAATGAGTAAGTGGGCTCATTTATGCCATCAACAATGGCATCGTTTTGCTCTAACAGACCTTTTTCAACTAAAAAATCTAACATCGCAATTGATAATTCACCTAACTTAGCTTTACCAATAATTTCCATCCGTGTAGCAACACCTTTAAAAGAATACATCGCACGAATCACATTAGCTTCACTTTCAGATATTTTAGGAATTGGGCCAGTGTAACTGGGAAACTGGTTTTCAGGAAATTTACCATAAACACTTTTATATGAAGCCTGAATTGCATTTATATCGCTTTCTTTATCACCTGTGACATCAAAAGAGTGAAAAACACCCGCCTCTTTTTTTCGATAATCTACTTTAGCGAGGAAAATCGGAATACCACAACCTTGAGCGACATGGTAAAAGCCTGTTTTCCATTTATTCACCCCTCCGCGCGTTCCTTCAGGCGTGAATAAAAAGAACACTCTTGCTGTTTTTTGACTATTAATGAACGCTTTAATTTGATTAACTTGCCCTAGCCCTTTTGATGAACGGTCAATCGGCATTGCGCCAAGCCACATGATCCACCTTCCCATTAAAGGGAGTCTGCACCAGCTGTCTTTAATAGAGAAATAAATTTTAACATCTTGTAAGATTGCTGCGCCTAGCGCATAAATAAAGTCCCAATTAGATGTATGAGGAGCAGCAATAGCAACCCCTGCGCCTTCTGGTCGAGATTTTGTCACTTCCCAGCCTGCAATTTTAAACCAGATATAAAAAAGGGATTTCAAAAAGTATTTAGTAAAAATACCATCAAATATTGTTTTTTCACGAATGCTGAGTTTTTCAGTATCATTTTTGGCCATAATAAAACTTAATTGCTACAAGGCTAATGTGGTAGGTGCTATGAAAACAATTATAACAGAAACATATTAAGCTAACTACAAAATGCTACTCTCTACAACGTGCTTAATTAAATAGCTCCTAATGACTGTTAGAGCTAAGTTAATTAAGCACGCTATTAATCAAACGTTAAGCGGCAAGTAATATAAACCTGAGTGTTAAAATGATTTTATAATTTGCTCTACCGAATCTTTAGCATCACCAAACAGCATTTGACTATTGTCTTTAAAGAACAATGGATTTTGAACCCCTGCATAGCCCGTACTCATTGATCGTTTAAAAACAATAACATTCTTAGCATGCCATACTTCTAAAACAGGCATACCAGCAATAGGGCTTGAGGGATCTTCAGCCGCTGCTGGATTAACCGTATCATTTGCACCTATAACTAACACTACGTCAGTTTCAGAAAAATCATCGTTAATTTCTTCCATTCCATAAACAATATCGTAAGGAACTTTAGCTTCAGCAAGTAATACGTTCATGTGGCCCGGTAACCTACCTGCTACAGGGTGAATAGCAAAACGAACGTCAATTCCTTTAGCTTTTAGCGCTCGTGTCATTTCATACACAGGGTACTGTGCTTGAGCAACAGCCATCCCATAACCCGGAGTAATAATTACCGACTTAGCCTGAGTTAATAGTTCGGCAACTGATTCAGCTTGCACTTCAACATGCTCGCCGTAATCTTTACCTTCATCAATCACAACATCGGTACCAAAACCACCAGCAATCACACTAATAAAAGAGCGATTCATTGCTTTACACATAATGTAAGAAAGAATAGCGCCTGATGAACCAACTAACGCCCCGGTAATAATTAGTAAATCGTTACTTAACATAAAACCAGCTGCGGCTGCCGCCCAACCTGAATACGAGTTCAACATTGAAACAACAACCGGCATATCGGCGCCACCAATAGAAGCGACTAAATGCCAACCAAAGACCAAAGCAATAATTGTCATTAAAAACAATGGAAAATTAGCGCCACCATTTTGCACAAAAATAATCATTAAAATAAATGAAACCACACCAGCAGCTAAATTCATTTTATGACGGTGTGGCAGCATCAATGCACTAGAGTTAATCACTCCTCTTAATTTAGCAAATGCCACTATTGACCCTGTAAAAGTCACAGCGCCAATGAAAACCCCAATAAAGACTTCACTTAAATGAATACTCATTGCCGTTTGCATATCCGACGTATTCATACCTAAATGCCCTAAATTACTCGCGAAAGCTTGTTGCATTTCAAAATAACTATTGAACCCGACAAGCACCGCAGCCAAGCCAACAAAACTATGTAATATTGCTACTAATTCTGGCATTTGAGTCATTTCAACTTTATTAGCCAGCTTCAAACCAATAACAGCACCTATTGCCATAGCAACAAAAATAACTAATACATTAGAAACGCGAGGATCGGCAAGCGTTGCAAGTAACGCAACAGCCATTCCAATCATGCCATATAAATTTCCGGTTTCTGCTGACTCTTGCTTACTCAATCCTGATAAACTAAAAATAAATAATAGTGCTGCGATAAGGTAGGCCGCAGTTATTAATCCTGATGAAAATTCCATGATATCCCCTACTATCTTCTGAACATTTTTAACATACGACTAGTAACTTTAAAGCCACCAACTATATTGATCGTGGCAATTAATACCGCAATTGCCGACAGTGACTGTATAAGCAAGTTATCTTGTCCAATTTGTAATAATGCTCCTACAATAATGATGCCTGAGATCGCATTAGTTACACTCATCAAAGGAGTATGCAGTGAATGACTAACATTCCACACTACGTTGTAACCAATAATGCAAGCTAAGGTAAACACAGTAAAATGGGTTAAAAAATCAGCAGGGGCAACATTTGCCACCCATGCAAACAATGCTATTCCAGCACCAATTAACAAATGTTTTTTAGTCTGATTTACAGGTTCAGGTTCAGTATTTTCAATTGGCTTCACCATTTCAGCTTTGGGTTGTACAGGGGCTGCACTTACTTGTATTGGCGGTGGTGGGAAGGTTATTTCATTGTCTTTAACCACGGTCATGTTTCGAATAACTTGGTCTTCAAAATCAATAGTAAACGTACCATCTTTGTCTTTACACAAAAGTTTGGCCAAGTTAGCAAGGTTATTCGCGTAAAGCCCTGAAGATTGGTTAGGCAAACGTGAAACCAAGTCAGTATAACCAATCACTTTAACGCCATTAACGTCTGTTATTTTCCCTGCAACCGTTAGTTCACAATTACCTCCTCCAGCGGCGGCTAAGTCGACAATAATTGAGCCTGTTTTCATTGAACGAACCATAGCTTCGGTAATTAACTTAGGTGCTGGTTTACCCGGTATCATTGCAGTGGTTATGATAATGTCAACATCCTTTGCTTGCGCGGCAAACAATGCCATTTCAGCATCAATAAAAGCTTTGCTCATTTCTTTAGCATAACCATCACCAGAGTCTGTTTCAGCTTCCTCTTCGTAATCGAGCTCTAGAAATTCAGCCCCCATACTTTCTATTTGCTCTTTAACCTCTGGACGAGTATCGAAAGCACGGACAATCGCGCCTAAACTTCCCGCTGTACCGATAGCAGCCAATCCAGCAACTCCTGCACCAATAATCATCACCTTCGCTGGCGGCATTTTACCGGCAGCCGTGATTTGCCCAGTTAAAAATCGTCCAAAATGATGAACAGCCTCTATAACGGCTCGGTAACCCGCAATATTTCCCATTGAGCTTAACGCATCGATAGATTGCGAGCGTGTCATTCTTGGCACCATTTCCATGGCAAGAGTAGTTATAGACTTAGCTTTAAGTGCAGATAAAATGTCAGGGTTTTGCGCGGGGGCTATAAAGCTAACTAAAAAACCTCCCTCTTTCATCAGTTCTATTTCATCTAATGTCGGCGGGTTAACTTTGTAAATAATATCGGATTGCCAGCACTTCTTTTTTGTAACGATCTCAGTATTAACCGCACTGAAATCCTCATCTGTAAAACTCGCTTTTACGCCAGCGCTCTTCTGCACTTGCACAGTAAAACCTAATTTTTGTAAAGCAATTATCGAACTTGGAGAGCACGCGACGCGATTTTCTCCTGTAAGAGATTCCTTAGGAATACCAATTATCATAAGACACCTTCAATAAGTCAGAGTTTAATTTTTCTTATAAGATTACGTCTGTGTGCTTTTGAGTTTAATTCACTACAAGATGGAAAATTTTTATGCAAGACTGTGATTTTTAATGAGGCTACCTCACATAAATAATCGGTAACGCAGTAAAATATAACTACAAAAAATAATAGACCTTAATGTTTTAACACTATTTGTGTAAAAATCACACAGACAATTTAATATCTCATAGTGGTTTATATTCTAAAATAGAACAGATTGAATAGTTTCTTATCTAAATAGTCACTATACAAATTTAAGTATTGCTATAGATTACAGCAATACTTAATAGTGGCTGGGCAAAGAAAAACATCTTTAAGTTGAAGAAGGTGAGGGTTTTCGACTAACAGACCATGTTTCAAAAAAAGCAGCACTAATAACCAGTGCACCACCAATGAGTGTTACTAAAGAAGGCTGTTCTGCCAATATAGCAAAGGCAAAGACGCAGCCATACAATGGCTGTAGGCAAGAAATTAAGCCCGCCGTAGTGGCTGAAAGGTTCTTTAAACTCGCGGCAAATAGTGAATGAGGTAATGCTGTAAAAACAACACCTACTAATAAAATAAGCCACCAATCGTTTATAGTTACTTGCATTGGCGGCACCTCAACAAACAAACATAACATTAAACTTGCTACAACTGTTTGATACATCATGGTTTGCCTGCCTGAGTATTGAGCAAAGTGCTTTTTATGAATGATATTCCGTAAAGCAAAAAAACAAGCTGAAACGACACCGGTAACAATGCCAAAAGTCACTTGATTGCCTAAGCTTGCTTCAGGCACTAATAAATAAATCCCTAACACCACCACCATTGCACTAATAATATCTTTTAATCGAGGGCGGGTTCTATTAATTAACGGCTCTAAAAATACCGTTATAACTGGGTAAGTAAAAAAAGCGATCATGCCAATGGTTATACCTGCCATTTGCATGCTAGCAAAGTAAGTTACCCAATGAATACCAACTAAAACACCTAATAAAATGGCGATTTTATAATCTTTTGCATTAGTTAACTTTATTGGTCTTTTAGTTAAAGCTAATAAAGTAAATAAGCACACCCCCGCGATAAATGTACGATAAACGGTAATATCTAAAGCTGATAAACCAATAAGTTTAGCAAATAAAGCTGTTCCACCAAAAAGTAAAACAGCGAAATGTAATTGAAACAAGCTTTGTTGATGAGTTGGCATAAGGAGGTACTTTAAGTTAAACAACTAAATAAAAATTAATCGAGATCATTTAACGGCCAGCTAACAATATAATCTTCAAATTGCTCAATACTAACTTGATCATCTTTCACTATTTTACCGCGGACTGACATACCCGCTTTATGCATTGCCGATTTTTTTCCTTTATGTAATAGCGGATGCCAAGAGGGGATCCCTCTTCCTTCTTGTAATCTACGGTATGTACAACTTGGCGGCATAAAAAAAACAGCATCAAGGTTATCTTGGGTTAATTGTACACAGTCAGGTACCAAAGTCGTTCTTTGTGCATATTTTGTGCATTGGCAACTTTTATCGTTCAATAAAAAACAAGCAATACTGGAATACACAACTTGTTCACCTTCATCAATATAATTGGTAGGAAGCAGTTCTGTTGCTTCATCAGTGCTTTCATCATCAATAAATTTATTTAAGCAGCACTTAGCACACCCATCACACAAAGACTCCCATTCATCGCGAGTCATTTCATTTAATGATTTAGTTTGCCAAAAAGGTTTAATTACGCTGCTATCAGTCATTGGATATCTTATTTATTAATTTAATTGTTTGTTATTAAGGAAAATACATGTTCTTTATTATTGTATCGGCGGAAATTTAATTCGATCAGATAAATGACCGACAGAACTCACAAAATAATAAGAAAGATTCCAATGCATTAAGCTTTTGTAATTGTCGTAAGCAAGATACACACGGCCATTTTCATCATCAGGAAAAATTAATGCCGCTTGAATATCGACATTAGGCAGATTAGTGCCATCACTACGGCGAACTCCTAATGCTTGCCATTGCGCTAACGTTTGCTCTTTGTCACTCCATGCCGCTAACCAATTCTTTCTGCTACCAGTATTTTTGGGTATTGCTAAAGACAGATCAAAACCTTGGGGTAGTTTAACCTGGCGTCCCCAGGTAATTTCATCATTCCAGCCCTCTCTTTTTAAATAATTGGCCATCGAAGAAAACACATCAGCTTGATTTGTCCAAATATCCTTTTTGCCATCACCGTCGCCATCAACCGCATAAGCAAGAAAAGAAGTAGGCATAAACTGATTCTGCCCCATCGCACCGGCCCATGAGCCTTTCATGTTTTCAATGGTTATATGGCCTTCTTGTAAAATAGTTAATGCAGCCCACAATTGCTTTTTAAAAAAAGCTTCTCGCCTTCCTTCATAAGCCATGGTCGACAGTGCAGACACAACATTGTAATTCCCCATAATGCGACCAAAGTTAGTTTCGAGCCCCCATAACGCCACAATAAATCGAGGCTGAACACCATACTTTTCACTAACTTCCAGCAACAACTCTTGATGTTCTTTATACATATCACGCGCTTTTTTAACTTTCCAGTCAGGCACGCGCTTAGGTAAGTAAGTATCTAATGTTTCTACTTTTTCAGGTTGGCTTCTATCAGCTTTAACGGCCCGTTGATGAAATTTAACTTTAGCAAAACTACTCGCAATTAAATCAGGTTCAAAGCCTTTGCTAATCGCTTCTTCTTTAAGAGAAATAATATAGTCATCAAAACTCACCTTTTGACTTTGCTCTGCGCTAACCCAATGGCTTGTTAATGAAATAATAGAGATTAGGACAAGTCCCAATTTAGGTAACTTCAACATACAAACAACGTCCTTATTAAGATAATTTTGATTTTTCTTGTTTCGCCTTCAGCATCGCTTTGTGCTCATCAAGTAGATTCTCTTGAGGCGGAGGCAACTGTAAATAATAACCCTGTTCAAGTAAGCTCGTTTTTACTTTTTCTAAATCAGCAAAGCCGAGCTTAGCTTTTGAGGCTAAATTGAGCACAGTAACTAATATAGGCGTACCAAAAGTACTTTTAAGTGCGTCAGGCACATCTGAAAAGTCGTCACGCACTTTAATAAAAAGATAAGTATCAGCCTTTTTAGGGCTTTTATAAACAGTACACAGCATAATGCAGACCTATGTTTTAAGTTTTATGAATAATGGCTATTATTCATGTCAGAGTTTATTGGTAAAAATGATAGCGCTTAAATTAGTCATTCGTCGCTGCTAACGTTTGAATTTGTTTTCAGCAAATTTTTGTAATTTTTCACCGAAAACGGTTAACCGCCAGCCTTGTAAAACTTCGATATTTTCTGGATTTAAGTCGCTATTATTAAATTTCAAAAAACAGGTTAAAAATTGATTGATTTGTTTCTTAGAAGCCAAGTTCTCAACAGCAAGTCCACACAATTCAGCTTCTTCAAGAACAAAATTCTTCACACTTTTAAAAATTTGCTTATAACCTGGGTATTCATCTAAACGAACAATTTTTTCTGGATAGTGGCTCGGCTCCACCGCATTCGCTTTTTTAAGCACTGTTAGCATCGCCTTACCTTGATGGCGAATATCTAGAACTTCGGCTCCTTCAAGACCTGCCATTACGCCCACATTAACAGGATTCGCTTTGGCGACAGCTATTAAAGTGTGATCTTTAACAACAAATCCTAAAGGTAAGTCTCGTTGTTTTGCCCGCTGATAACGCCAAGTTGCTAGGTATTTCAATGCATTTAACTGCTTAGTATTCAACTTCCAGCTCATTTTAACTTGTTGATATAAATTCCCTTCATCGATTGGAGTGAATTTTTTATCAATCATTAATTGAGTATCTTGCCGAGCGGCTTCAAGCCAGTTCGTTTTGTCGAGAAGCGCTAATATTTTAGGGAAAACTTGAATTAAATACTCAACATCAGCTTCAGCATAACTTAATTGTTTTGCTGTTAATGGACGTTTAGTCCAATCGGTTCTTGATTCTGATTTATCTAATTCAACACCGGTAAAGTGCTGAATCATCGCGGCATAACCCATTGATAAACCATGACCTAAAAACGACATCATAATTTGACTATCAATAAGATTGACAGGCTTACAATTACCCGATGTTAGAAAAACTTCTAAATCTTCTGAGCAAGCATGTAAAACTTTACAGATATTCTCATTAGTGAGTAATTGCCAAAAAGGACTTAAATCATCTACAGCAAGTGGATCTATCAAAGCTAAGTGCTGACCATCACTTACTTGAAGCAAGCCTAGCTTAGGGTACAAGGTACGAGTACGTACAAACTCAGTATCAATAGCGAGCACTTTAGCTTCAGCCAATATTTGACACAGTTCTATTAACGCCTGTTGATCTTGTACATAACTTTTAATCAATGTTATTCCAAAAATTTTATAAAAAAGAAGCAGAGTATCTGTTAAAAAAACTACCTACGTCTGCGTGTTGCTTGTTTATTGCGTTGTTGATGCTTTTTAACCGAACGACGTATACGACGAGCTTTTGCATTATCCATAGCTTTTTCATCGACTTTGACTTTGCTTTTTACTTCTGGCGGCAAATCAACAAGTTTTCGATAGTAATTCACATCTTGCAAATTAAGCTCTGTCCAGCCACCTAATGGGAGTTGACGTTTCATTTCTAAATCGCCGTAACGAACACGTATCAATCGACTTACTTGAACATTTTGGCTTTCCCATAAGCGGCGAACTTCACGATTCCGTCCTTCAGAAAGTACCACATGAAACCAATGATTTCTGCCTTCACCACCACGATAAGTGATTTTTTCAAATTTTGCAGGACCATCTTCAAGCTTCACTCCAGCACGTAAGGTTTGTAACATCGCTTCATTAACTTCACCAAATACACGTACAGCATATTCTCGCTCTACTTTTCGAGAAGGATGCATTAAACGGCTAGCCAATTCACCATCAGTAGTAAATAACAGCATGCCTGAGGTGTTAATATCTAAACGCCCAACGGCAACCCAGCGTTCACTCTCAAGTATTGGTAGGCGATCAAATACGGTTGGCCGACCTTCAGGATCTTTACGTGTACACATTTCACCTTCAGGTTTGTTGTACATTAAAACGCGACAAATCTCTTCGTCTTTCGCTTTTAATGTAACTTGATGACCGTCAACACGAATTTGTTCATTGCCTTCAACGCGATCACCTAAATAGGCAGTTTTACCATCAACGCTAACTCTGCCAGCACTGATCACAGTTTCCATTTCTCTTCGTGATCCTTTACCCGCGCGGGCTAATACTTTCTGTAATTTTTCAGACATTTGTCTAAGCTCTCGTTCGTCAGTAGCTTGGCATTTTATTATTAAATTTTTTATTTACCGTTAATAATAAAATACGACACTGCTGTCTCGGTGGTTTAATTACTCACCAAAATACATTGGTAAGTAATGGTTAAATTATAAGTAAATCAATACATTTGCATTAATTTAAGTGGTTAACTCTTCGCTTGCTGTTAACGCCATTAGCTCAGGTAAATCAGTGAGTGATTCCATAGAAAAATAATCTAAAAAACCATCTGTCGTTGCATAGATAGCAGGCTTTCCAGGAACTTCTTTTTGTCCAACAACCTTTATCCAATCTCGTTCGGTTAAAGTCTTCATAATATGGCTACTCACAGCCACACCACGAATTTGTTCTATTTCGCCACGAGTTATTGGCTGTTTATAAGCAATTAACGATAATGTTTCTAATAACGCACGTGAATATCGCGGTGCTTTTTCTTTAAATAAAGCGGCTAAGTCTTCACTCAGTTGATTAGCAGTTTGAAATCGATAACCTGAGGAAACTTTAACAAGTTCTATTCCTCTGTTTTGATAATCACTTTGTAAAACTTCTATAGCGCTAATTATACGTTTTTTTGTCACTTTGTAATCAGCTAATAATACTTGTTTTATATTTTGTGGCGACAAAGGCTTTTCAGCAACAAAGATTGCCGCTTCAATTAGCTGTTTTAACGAGGATTCTGTAATGGTTTTCATTCAGTGATAACCTTTAGCTTAACATGTAGTTGACCATAAACTTGACTTTGGAAACATTCAATAAGTGACTCTTTAATAAGCTCTAATATGGCTAAAAAAGTTACAACAACTCCCGACTTCCCTTCGTGAACACTAAATAGTTGGCTAAACTCAATAAAAGATTTACCTTTAGTTGTTTGATTTAATTGCGATAAAATCATAGCCATACGTTCTCTTGTAGAAAGCACTTCCTTTTGTATATGGTGGTGCTCAAAGGCAGCATTACGTTTGATAATATCGTTAACAGCACTGACTAGTTCAGATAAATTAACATCAGCTAATAACGTGCGCGGCGTAAAATTTTTAGCAAGAGCCACATCAACAAGATGCGCATCACGCTCTAAGCGAGGCACTTCGTCTAATTGCTGTGCTGCATTTTTAATGACTTCATATTCTTGTAAACGGCGCACTAATTCTGCACGAGGATCTTCTTCTTCATCTTCGACTACTTGTTTGGGTAAAAGTAATCTGGATTTAATTTCAGCTAAAATAGCTGCCATCACTAAATATTCAGCTGCAAGTTCTAATTTTACATCCTTCATTAATTCAACATACTCCATATACTGATCAGTAATTGGAGCAATCGGTAAATCTAAAATATCAAATTTTTGTTTTTTAATTAAATACAATAATAAATCAAGCGGCCCTTCAAATTGCTCTAAGATGATTGCGAGTGCATCAGGTGGAATAAATAAATCTTTAGGTTGTTCAACAAAAGCTTCACCACGAATCATCGCTAATGGAAGCACTTGTTGAATCATATCTCGTGATGACTCGTTTTCAATCACTTTATTGTTCATGTAAAATAGCTTTATTCAAAAGGCGTTGGATCGCCTTCACCTACTCTTATTACATCAACATTCCCTTCTGAAAAATCAATCACTGTGGTTGGCTTTTCTCCTAAATACCCCCCATTGAGTATTAAATCGACACGGTGCTCTAAAATATCTCGAATATGTTCAGGATCAAATTCCGTGGTATCTTCGCCAGGTAAAATTAAACTGGTCGACATTAAAGGCTCTTTTAATTCGGCTAATAATGCTTGTGCGATCAAGTTATCAGGCACTCGGATACCAATGGTTTTCTTTTTAGGGTTGAGTAAACGCTTAGGGACTTCTTTTGAACCTTTAAAAATAAAAGTATAAGCACCTGGGGTGTTATTTTTTAATAGTCGATAAGCAACGTTATCAACTCGGGTATATTCAGATAATTGTGATAAATCACTACATAAAAGCGTAAAGTTATGATTTTTATCAATATCCCTAATTTGGCATATGCGCTCTAATGCTTTTTTATCGCCCATATGACAACCTAAGGCATAACCAGAATCAGTCGGATAAACAACAACAGCTCCTTCATGAATCATAGCAGCAGCTTGTTTCATTAAACGTCCTTGCGGGTTGTCTGGATGTACATAGAAAAATTGACTCATATTTTACCCCTTAAAATAAGGAATGATTACCAATGTAACCAAACAGGTGTTACCTCTTCAGGCATTGTTAAATTTCGGCCTAGATCGCTCCACTTACTTGGGTAGTGAAAATCTGAGCCCATTGAGGCTTTTAAATCATATTCTAAACAAAAGCTTAGCATTAATTTACGTTGTTCGTTGCCCATTTGTGGTAAAACAACCTCTAAAGCGTCACCACTTTCTTCTTTAAAGTGGACTACTAAGCGTCGTAACCATTTTGTTGAAAGTTTATATCGAACCGGATGCGCCATCACCGCACTTCCGCCTGCTGCATGTATTACTTCAACAGCTTGACTAATACTACACCAATTAGGTTTTACATAAGCTCGTTGACCTTTACCTATGTATTTATCAAATGCTTTTTGCATGGTTGAGACATGCCCTTGGCGAAACAGTACTTTAGCAAAGTGTGCCCGTGTAATAGAGCCTTCACCAGCGAGTGCTTTTGCTTGTGAGTAAATATCTTCAAAACCACACTTTTTAAGTTTTTCCCCCATCATTAACGCCCGCTCTTCTCTTGCTTGTTGCTGAGACTGAATTAATGCATTGAGCGCAGGAGCATTCTGATCAATATTTAAACCCACAATGTGAATTTCAAAACCATGCCAAGCGGTTGATATTTCTATACCATTGACTAATTTAAGTGGAATGTTTTGATCTAAAATATAATCATTAGCAATATCAAGTGCTGCTACCGTATCGTGATCTGTAATGGCTAAAATGTCTAACTGAAAATTAACCGCCCTATCTATCAGCTCTTGCGGCAATAAGCCACCGTCTGAGCATTTTGTGTGGCTATGTAAATCTAGTCGAGTTCCCTTAGGTAAATTTGACCAAGTAACTAAATCTTCTGTTGACATCAAGCTCATATTCGGGTCTTCTATAGGGGATTTAAAATTTTCACAACTTATTAAACGTAATTTTACGTTGGTGACAACAATAATGATACAAACAAAACAAACTATTTCATTAATTTGGTGGTGGCATAACTCTACATAAGTGGGTTGTGATGTTTATTTGTAGGTAAAATTTATACAAAAACATATTTTCAAAAGCCCGCTTAATTTAAGCGGGCTTTTTCGTTAATAAAAACTAACTCAAGGTATTGAACAATGACAAAAGTAAAAACATGGTTTATTTGGTGGCTATTACCAAAATATGCAGGATGACGACACTATTATTGATTATATAGACTAAGGTAAACCCATGAGTACAACTACAGAGAATATTCAAAGCCATTTTTCAGTCAATACTTTTACTGAAAATGCCGCTTATCAAAGCGACCCCTTAAACGTTTATCGTTTATTGTGTAAAGATAAAGACCATAACATTTTATTAGAATCTGCTGAGATTGATAAAAAACATTTACTGAAAAGCTTGTTACTAACCGATGCAGCCGTAAAAATTGTCTGTCACGGCAATAAAGTGACTTTCAGCCCATTATCCAAAAACGGGATAACTGCTGTTGCTTATGCCGCACTTAAATTAGCGCCACATGCTGAGCTGAGCTATAGTGAATGTCAATTTACTTCATTTTCTGCGCAAGCACTGACCGCTTCATTTCCACAAGTTGCCCAAGAATTAGATGAAAAGTCCCGTTTAATGGCAGTTAATCCTTTTGAAAGCCTTCGACTTTTTAATCAACTAGCGATAACAAACACACACCCTTTCGCTATATTTTTAGGTGGTGCATTTGCCTTTGACATGATTGCTGTAAGCGAGCAACTTCCCGACGTTAAGGAAGGTGAGAATACCTGTCCTGATTTTGTCTACTATTTGGCAGAAACCATGGTGATTATCGATCATGAGTTACAATCGACTCAGATTGTTGCCAATGTATTTAATAACCAAAATGCAAATGATGCTAACCATGACTGTACTTTATCAATACAATCGCGAGTAGATTCATTTAAACAGTTGCTAAATAAAGATATTACCTGTGAAAACGATAAACCTTCTATAAACACTTCCCCGATAACAACTGATATTACTACCGATAAATCAGATGAAGAATTTTGTGAGATTGTTGAACAGCTAAAGGAGAACATTAGAGCAGGTGATATTTTTCAAGTTGTTCCTTCTCGTACTTTTAGCTTACCTTGTAAAGACAGCGCATTAGCCTACCAAGAATTAAAATTAAGCAATCCTAGTCCTTACATGTTTTATTTAAAAGACAGCGATTTTTGTATTTTTGGTGCATCGCCAGAATCTGCCATAAAATATCAACAACATAACAGGCAAGTAGAAATTTATCCTATTGCTGGTACACGGCCAAGAGGTTTAAACAAAGACGGTAGTATTTGTTTAGATTTAGATAGTCGTATCGAACTAGAGCTTAGGCTCGACAAAAAAGAATTAGCTGAACATATTATGTTAGTAGATTTAGCACGAAATGATATTGCCCGTGTTAGCCAAGCAGGCACACGACATGTTGCTGATTTACTTAAAGTTGACCGTTATTCTCATGTAATGCATTTAGTGTCGCGTGTTTGCGGTACATTGTCACTTGATCTTGATGCACTACATGCTTATCAAGCCTGTATGAATATGGGAACATTATCAGGCGCGCCTAAAGTAAAAGCCACAGAACTTATTCGTAAAGTTGAAGGTAAGCGCCGAGGTAGCTATGGCGGTGCTGTTGGTTATATTACAGGTACTGGAGAAATGGATACTTGTATTGTTATTCGCTCTGCTTTTGTAAAAAATGACATTGCCCAAATTCAAGCAGGCGCAGGCGTTGTTTACGACTCAGATCCCCAATCTGAAACCAATGAAACTCGTCAAAAAGCGCAAGCGGTCTTAAGTGCCATTGCTTTGGCTAATAGTAAAACTCAAGGAGGAGAATCATAATGAGCAATCAACTAACCCCAAGTAACACTAAAATAGTAATGCTGGATAATTTAGATTCTTTTACTTATAACCTTGTTGATGAATTTCAGTCATTAGGTTTTGAGCCAATAGTTTATCGCAATACCTTAAGTGCAGATTTTATTTTAAGTAAAATTGAGCAAATCAAACAATCAAGCACTGAGCAAAACAACAAACAACAAGTGTTACTTGTGTTGTCGCCAGGTCCAGGAGATCCTAGTCATGCCGGTTGCTTAATGGATCTGATAGAAAAATCGGTAGGGAAAACACCTATGCTAGGTATTTGTTTAGGTCACCAAGCGCTGATTCAGTATTTTGGTGGAGAAATAAGCAGAGCACCTGAAATTGTTCACGGTAAATCGTCCCCTGTCATTCATAATGAAAAAGGAGCGTTTGCCAATATTGTTAACCCATTACCTGTTGCTCGATATCATTCATTAGTCGCCGAGAAAATGCCTAAAGAGTTAACGCTTACTGCACATTTCACTACCGATAACGATGTGATGCTTCCTATGGCAATAGAGCACGAACAACACGCTATTGTTGGTTTTCAGTTTCATCCAGAGTCTATTTTAACGACTTACGGTAGTAATTTATTAGCCCAAAGCATTAACCAGCTTATTTCATTAAACAACAATAGCACTTCAATGAATGAACAAGGAAACTCGCATGTCTAATTTATTAACACAACTGGTTGAAGGGCAAAGTTTATCGCAAGTACAATCTGAACAATTCTTCAGTGAGATGATTAAAGGTGATATTGAGCCTGTGCAACTAGCTTCAGTATTAACTGCCCTAAAAATAAAAGGGGAAACTCCCGAAGAAATCGCAGGCGCTGCTGTGGCGATTAGACAGTCGGCAACGGCATTTCCTGCTCAAGAAAGCGCAGTTGCTGACTGTGTAGGCACAGGTGGCGATGGTGCAAATACCATTAACATTTCAACCACAGCTGCCATACTAGCTGCTGCTTGCGGCTTAAAAATGGCAAAACATGGAAACAGAAGTGTTTCTAGTATGTCAGGCTCTGCAGATTTACTGGAAGCTTTAGGGGTTAATTTAACTATGACACCTCAAACTGCCAGCCAATGTTTAGCACAAGCTAACCTTTGCTTTTTATATGCTCCAGCATATCATCCAGGCTTTAAACATGCTGCACCTGTAAGAAAAGCTATGGGAATTCGCACATTATTTAATATTCTCGGCCCACTTGTTAACCCAGCAAAACCTAGCGTAATGCTCCTAGGGGTTTATATTCCCGAGTTAATAGATACTATAGCTAAAGCATTAACTTTAACAGGTGTTAAGCGAGCGTGGGTTGTACATGGCAATGGCTTAGATGAAATTGCTTTACATGGCACCACCGTCTTAACAGAAATAAATAACGGTAAACTCACTGAGAAAACAATCACACCTGAAGATTTTGGTCTACCTGTTTATTCTCTTGATGCCATTAAAGGAGGCACACCAGCTGAAAATGCCGAATATATCAAAGCTATTTTATCTGGCAACGGTGAAGCAGCACATAATGCTGCGGTCGTGATCAACTGCGCAGCCCTGCTTTACTTACACAACAAAGCAGACAACTTAAAAGAAGCTGCTAGTATTGCTGCTGAAGTTTTAGCTTCAGGTAAAGCCAGTGACACGCTTGCAACACTTGTAAATGTATCTAATCAAGAAGACTAAAAAATGACAAAGCAAACGACAAAAAATGATCTCCCTAATGTATTAGAAAAGATCGTAATTGATAAGCGTGATGCAGTAACTGCATTAAAAGAAAAACTGCCATTAGACAGTTTTATTAACACGCTTGTGCCAACAAAAAAAGATATGTACGCAGCACTGCGTCGTACACCTGAAAAACCACATGCAGGTTTTATTCTTGAATGTAAAAAAGCCTCTCCGTCAAAGGGCTTAATTCGAGCTGACTTTGATGTAAAAAGCATTTGCCAAACTTATGACAAATACGCGGCTGCCATTTCAGTACTAACCGATGAGAAGTATTTTCAAGGTAATTACGACTACCTAAAAATTGTCACCGACACAGTCAGCTGCCCAGTATTAAACAAGGATTTTTTTATTGACACTTATCAAGTCCATCTAGCCCGTTATTATGGCGCTGATGCGATATTATTGATGTTGAGTGTGTTAAATGACGAAGAATATCAAGCACTAGCAGCAGTGGCTGAACATTATAATTTAGCAATTCTTACCGAAATTTCGACCGAAGAAGAACGCGATAGAGCTATAACATTAGGCGCCAAGCTTATCGGTATTAATAACAGAAATTTACGAGACTTATCAACCGATATTGCTCGCACTTTTGATTTTGCTCCTTCTTTGCCCGACGACCGTATTTTAATTTCAGAATCAGGCATTTATAACAACAATCAAGTAAGAGAGCTTGCGCCTGCCGTTGACGGATTTTTAGTTGGTAGCTCAGTAATGGCTGAAGATGATATTGATTTAGCTTGTCGACAATTAATTTTTGGTCATAATAAAATCTGCGGTTTAACACAAGCTGAACATGCACTAGCAGCAAGTCAAGCAGGCGCCGAATTTGGCGGATTAATTTTTGCTAAAAAATCACCTAGATACCTAACACAAGCGCAAGCAAAAGTTATAGTTAATACTGTTTCTAACCTTCGATATGTAGGCGTTTTTGTTGACCACGATTTAGACGAAGTCGTCTCGTTTGCTTCTTCATTATCGTTAAGTGCCGTACAATTACACGGACAAGAAAGCCAAGACTATATTAACCAGCTATCCCAAAAACTGCCAAGCGGCTGTCAAGTTTGGAAAGCTATCTCTGTTGAAAACAGCATGCCCAATTTAGCACCAGCCGCTCAGCTTTACGTGCTTGATGGAAAAAATGCAGGTAGCGGTGAGCCTTTTAGTTGGCAATTGTTAGCCCAGAGCCAACAAGATTTATCTGCTTGTTTTTTAGCCGGCGGACTCAATAAAGAAAATATAGCGAACGCCATAGAGCACATGACCGCTCAAGATTTATTTGGTTTAGACATCAATTCAGGTGTCGAAACTAGTCCAGGCGTTAAATGCAGCGAAAAAATGAATAATGTTTTCGCCACCATAAGAAATTATTAGCGACACAACTATTAGCGACGAAATTATGAAAACAACTAACACAACAAAGAATACCAATGCATCTAAGGCAACATTACCCGCCTATTTTGGTGAGTTTGGCGGCATGTTTGTCGGTGAACTTTTAGTTCCTGCTCTAGAGCAATTAGAACAAGCCTTTATCGAGTCACAATCTGATGAAGATTTTTTAACCGAGTTTAATAGCCTGCTAACAAACTATGCAGGCAGACCTACACCTCTGACACTTTGTCGAAATATCGTTAAAAACCCTTTAGCCAAAATATACCTTAAACGTGAGGACTTGCTTCACGGTGGAGCGCACAAAACCAACCAAGTACTAGGTCAAGCGCTACTCGCTAAACGTATGGGAAAAACAGAAATCATTGCCGAAACGGGTGCAGGACAACATGGTGTTGCTACAGCAATTGCCTGTTCATTACTTGGGTTAAAATGTCGAGTATATATGGGCGCAGTTGATTGCGAGCGCCAGCAACCTAATGTATTTCGTATGAAACTAATGGGAGCAACCGTTATTCCGGTAACTGCTGGCTCTGGGACATTAAAAGATGCGGTGAATGAAGCATTACGTGACTGGTCCGCTAATTATGATAACGCTCATTACTTATTAGGCACAGCAGCTGGCCCTCACCCTTTCCCGACTATTGTCCGTGATTTTCAAAAAATGATCGGTGAAGAAGCTAAAGCCCAACTACTGAAAGAAGAAGGTCGCCTACCAGATTACGTTATCGCTTGTGTTGGTGGCGGATCAAATGCAATTGGTATGTTTAACGACTTTATTAAAGAAGAAGGCGTTAAACTAATTGGTGTAGAAGCTGGAGGTAAAGGCGTTGATACCAACCAACACGGTGCAACACTGGTAGCAGGATCTAAGGGAATGTTGCATGGTAATTACACTTACATTATGCAAGATAAATACGGACAAATTGAAGAGTCATATTCGGTGTCAGCTGGTCTTGACTATCCTGCTGTTGGCCCGCAACATGCTCAATTAAAAGACTTAGGCCGTGCTCAATATGTTCCTATTAATGATGATGAAGCCTTAGCTGCTTTTCAAGCATTAGCAATGAATGAAGGAATTATTCCCGCCCTTGAATCTTCTCATGCTCTTGCTCAAGCACTTAAAATGGCAAACGAAGTTAAAGAAGAAACTATTTTTTTAGTTAACTTATCAGGCAGAGGCGATAAAGATTTAGCTCATGTTCATACTATTTTAGAGCCATCAGCTAAAGGAGAAGTATAATGACTCATTCACACAATCACTCATCTGCAGGGTATAGATACGATCAAGCCTTTGCTAGTTTAGCTGACAAAAATGAAGGCGCATTTATCCCTTTCGTTACTATAGGTGATCCAAATGCCGAACAATCATTTGAGTTAATCAAAACATTGATTGATGCTGGTGCAGATGCCTTAGAGCTTGGTATTCCTTTCTCAGATCCCAGTGCCGATGGTGTGACCATTCAAATGGCAGCACTTAGAGCGATAAACTCTGGTATTAATACTGATATTTGTATCGATATTTTGGCGAAAGTTCGTGAGTATGCGCCAAATATCCCGATTGGTTTATTACTTTATGGTAATTTAGTTTTTGCACGCGGGCTTGATAACTTTTACCGTGATATGGCCGCTGTAGGAGTTGATTCCGTATTAATTGCTGATTTGCCGATTCGTGAGAGCCAGCCTTTTAGAGAAGCAGCATTAAAGCATGGCATCGCACCAATTTTTATTGCTCCGCCAAATGCAAGTGATGAAACTTTACGTGAAGTTGCCTCATTTGGTAGAGGTTATACCTATGTGTTAAGTCGTGCAGGTGTTACTGGTGCTGAAACTCAAGCTGAAATGCCAGGAACACATTTAATCGATACATTAAACGCTTACCATGCAGCGCCTTCAGTATTAGGTTTTGGTATTTCACAACCAGCGCAGGTGAGTGAAGCAATGGCTGCTGGTGCAAAAGGTGCGATTAGTGGCTCTGCAGTGGTAAAAATTATTGAACAACATTTAGATGATAATACAGCGATGATTGAAGCGTTACGTGTCTTTATTTCATCAATGAAAGCTGCAACTAAATAACGCAACTTTTAACAGGTAATCTTAAGTGTTTTAACCAATAAGGCTTACTTTGGTAAGCCTTATTTACATAGATAAGCTCAATTTAAAACTGACAGTCAGAGAAAGAAAATTAGATACAATGATTATCTTTGAGCAGTTTATCGCTCGATTTTATATAAGCACTCGCATAATCGGATCTCAGTTCATTACCCATTTCTACGGCTTCTTTTGCTAACTTAATTTGCTCTCTAATATAATCGCAATATTGTTGATCTTCTTCACTTAATACTTTTTTATTACTTTTGGCGGGACTACCATTGTTTGAAACTTGAGAAATATCAGATAACTCAAACTCGCTTTTAATGGCCGAGTTACTAACCGTCTCTTTAACATTAACGGCTACGGCGTTATTATTTTTAGCTTGATCAGCATAATGAACCACTCCATTGTCGTCTACCCAACGAAAAATTTGACTATTTTCTTGCGCATCGCTAAACGGAATGAAACTAACAATTAACATAAAAATTAATACATCTATTTGTTTCAAAGGTTCCACCTATAATAAATTTACTTTTAATAAACGTAGCAAATGCAAATTATTTAAACAAACTTTATTGGAGTTTTTTTCAAATTAACAACAATTAACGACAAATAACAACTAACTTGCCGAATTTTCGTTAAATTACACTTAATAAACGAAAAGTCACCCAAAAAATGGCACCCGTTAGGCCAATAAAAACCACACTAAAAGCAAGGTATAACCCTCGATACATTTTGCGCTTAACTCGAGCAATCATTGACATCTTTTCAGTCGATATTTGAGGGCTATTTTGAATAAGGGTTAATAAGAGGTATAACAATAAAGACCATAACAAAGCTAAAAAATTAGGTAATGCGAACTTATTTTGTTGGCTTGGCTCAAGACATACAAAGCTATAAACAACTAATGAGACAAATAAAGCCGCTAATAACAAAAGTAACTTCCGGTATGGAAGTAATTTATTCGCTAAATTGAGCCATTTATTATTATCCATATGTTCCTCTTCATGTTCAGGCTGTTAACGCTTAGCTAATTCATATCAAGCAATTGTCTTAAATAAAAAGACGTGTTGATAACACGTCTTTAAAAGTGAGTGCTGCCCGTAATGACTTAAGTGACACAAATAACAACACAATTAACATAGAAAATACAATGAGGTTAATTTAACACAGGCAACAAACCATAATCGTTAGAGTATTCAAGCATTTGCTCTTGAAAGTTATTAGGGTAACTAATAGTTACGTCAATTATCTTGCCGTTAGAATTTCCATCTTGATAAATAGCCTCAAGTTTAGGGTTAATAAAACCAGAATAAGGCGCAAGGTTAAGCTTCTCATAACGGTTAAGGACTTCTTGATGAAGTTTAGCATCAACTTTTACTGCATAGTTTTCAATTAAAGCTTGCCCTGCAGCAAAATCACCCTCTGACTTTATACGCTGTAACTCACGTAATAAATCCCCAAATAGAGTACGTAATTTATTATAATCGTTAATCACAAAATAGGTTTTTCCATTGCGAGTGCGCTTTTCAATAACCTTATCTTCAGCGCCTTTTTCATATACCCAAGTGGCAATTAATTGTCGATTGCGCATGTGCGCTTCTTCAATATTTTCACCTATTTTCAACCGACGAAGTTGTAGCATCATACCATTGCGAATATAACTGTCGTAACTGGCTTTCCCGACTTCTAGGCTTGGCATTATGCCCATGTCCACGAGTTTATCATCCAGTAAATAGTACAGAGCAACTAAATCTGCCCGCCCTTCTTCAAGTGCTGAAGCATATTGCTTTAAAGTTTCTTTGGGCGTGCCTACACCGTTATTAATTTGGCCAGACGCATGGCCGACAACTTCATGTAAATCGGTATGTAAATGCGAAGCCAAAGGCCCAAAAGCTTTACCTCTTTTAAGTTCAGCATCGTCCCAAACAAACTCAGCCAATGAGCCGCCTTTCACGTTATCATAGGCATTAACAATATTAGTTAAACTCACAGATTTCGAGCCATGTTCGGCGCGGATCCAATTAGCATTTGGCAGGTTAATGCCAATAGGGGTTGCAGGTGATGCATCACCTGACTCAATGACCACTGTGATGGCTTTTCCTGTTATCCCTTTAACCACTTTCTTTTTGTGAGATTCAATTAATGGCGAATTATCTTCAAACCATTGTGCCTGCTCAGCAATTGCAGAAATAACTTTCGTGGTTTCATGATCTTTTACTGATACTACTGATTCGAAAGAGCCACGATATCCTAACGGATCGTCATACACTTCAATAAAACCATTAACAACGTCAACATCAGAATTGGTATCTTTAACCCATTCAATAGAGTAGTCGTCAAAATCTTTTAAATTACCACTTCGATAATACTTAGCTAACAATATTAACGCTTTATGTTGCTGTTCATTTTCTGCCACGGTTGCCGCTTTATCTAACCAGCGAACAATCTCACTGATCGATTTATCGTACATCCCGCCCACTTTCCACACTTGTTCACTAATAACGCCATCTTTTTTAACGAGTTTAGAATTTAATCCCCACGAGACAGGACGTTTATCATCTACATTTTTTTTAGTTTTATAAAAATCAATAACTTCTTGTTCTGTTATATTTTCATAATAATTCACTGAAGAGGCAACTACATTGTCGATATCCGCAGACTGATCAACCATTTTACGTGCGATTCTGCTATCAAATAATATTGGCGTTAATTCTGCAACTAATTGTTTCGCTGTTTGATTTTCTCCCAAAGGTAGGTTGCCTTTTTCTGCAACATCAACAACATAATCGGTAAAGCTTTGTACTAAAAATTCAGGCATAATTTTACCTGACATATAATGGTGGTGAATTCCGTTGGAAAACCACACTCGCTTGGTATATTCATTAAACTTTTTAAATTCATCCGTACTTCTATCACCCGAATAATCACGAATAACGGCCTCTAGAGTCTGACGAATAATTAAATTAAATTTATAGTTTTGATCCCAAGTAATATCTCGACCTGACAAAGCTGCTTTGTATAAATAAAATAGCAGTTCTTTGGTTTTTAAAGGTAACTCTTCAAAACCTGGAACTTGATAGCGCAATACTCGAATATCAGCGAATCGTTCAGCTTGCCATTGAAATGACTCTGTTGCTTTAGTCGAACTTACAGAAGTAGTAGCAGACGCTTGTTCTTTTTGTTGAATAGGCGCTGACTGGCGTTTTTCTACCTGACTCTCTTGTTCTGAACATGCATTCATTAGCAGTACAGCACCAATAATTGCTGATACTTTAGTTAATTTCATTGTTATTATTCCGCATTAGATTAAACATTGTGTTAGGGCTTTCGTGCTTTGTTTTTTTGATATTCGTGACAAATAAAAGATGACTATTGCAACAAAGGTTAACTGTTTAACAAGTTTTAACTAAAACCTAACGAAAACCTTAAACAAAGCCTTTAATTGACAATTTAATTATCGACTTAAATTAAAGATAAAAGCCTAACACCTTGAAATCATAATGTGTATAACTTGCCATCAATAAAAAATATAACCGGTATAATACAAGTCTCATTAACTATGTGATTATTTATGCTGGTTAAAATAACGCAATAGTTGGTTCTTTTTCTGCGTATTAAAGTAGAACACCTATTAATGAAATTGGCTTAATACTTTTTATTCATGAAGTTATCATGATTCTGCAGGTAAGTTTTAAGAGTTAATCGCTATAGCAACAATCTTGTATAAATGCTGATCCACCTCATGTTTGTTGGTAGTTTTGCTATCAAAAATATGGGCTTGCTATTCTCCTTATGTTATAGTGCCGCCAGTTTTTTTAAGGCAAAGATTGTAGTGTTATAATGCTATCAGAAAATATTGAATTAATTGAGGCTGTTGGCCTAAATTTATTTTTTGCTTTTATCTTTATTTTCATTGGGTTATCTATCCATGATGTAATGAAAACCAATAACGTACCTAAAATGGGACGTTATGTTGTTTATTTTGTATTATTTCTAGGATGTTTTGGTTTTATTGCCAAAGGCGTTATTCAATTTTTCTGGGAAAGTCAGGGGATTGGATAGGTGTTAATGAGTAGATAACATGGCAAAAGAAATTAGTGATTTAACCACTATTGATTTATTTAGTGATGAAAAGCGGCCGGGGCGTCCAAAAACGAATCCTCATCCGCGGAATGTACAAATTAAAATAAATAAACGTAACCAAGTTAAACGTGACAAAAATAACGGGTTAAAGCGGGTTGAGTTTAAAATTCACCACAGTTTATTTCAGCAATTAGAAGCGTTAGCCAAAGAGCAAAATGTTAGCCGTGGCGAATTAATAGAGTCGTTATTAAAGGCACAGTTAACGGCGAAGTAAAGTTTAAATTTAAAGTAATAAGGTTAGAATTTCATGGCAATTGTAGGTTTATTTTTCGGAAGTGACACCGGTAATACTGAAGCAGTAAGTAAAATGATCCAGAAAAAACTGGGTAAGAAACTGATTGAAGTAAAAGATATCGCAAAAAGCACCAAAGAAGAAATCGCTGAGTTTGATATGCTTATTTTAGGCATTCCTACTTGGTATTATGGTGAGAACCAATGTGATTGGGACGATTTTTTACCTGAATTAGAAGAGATTGACTTCACGGATAAATTAGTTGCTATATTTGGTCTGGGTGACCAAGAAGATTATGCAGAATACTTTTGTGATGCTATGGGGCCTTTACGCGATATTGCTGAATCGAAAGGCGCGATTATTGTAGGTAACTGGCCAACAGAAGGTTATGAGTTTGAAGCCTCTAAAGGTTTAGTTGATGATAATACTTTTATCGGTTTGTGTATCGATGAAGACAGACAACCAGAACTAACAGAAGAACGTGTTACTCAATGGGTTGAACAAATTAACGATGAAATGTGTTTAGCAGAGTTTGCTTAAATCACTAAACAGACTCACATACATCGTCGAACACGAAAAAGCCATATTGCACGTCAATATGGCTTTTTTCATTTAGGAGTTGTTGCTCTTTCACGGTTGAATTTTGTTCAAGATAAAAGCGCTTTAAACGCGACAAGTAGTGTACAACCTAGTCATTCTAAAAAAATATTACTCACAGCTTCCGAATCCAACTCTCGCTAAGTACCTAAATTCATATAGGCACAATGAGTAAACGTTTCTATCTAAGTCTTTCGGACAACATTTGTTGAATACTTTTACTGCGTTATCGCCTTTTTATGCGAAAACACCATATCAAATTATTGTAATGACAGCCCCTTTAGCAGCGTTATTCATATCTAAAAATTTATACTCATTAGTCAGCACTATTGTAAAATAGCTAATATAGCTTGCTCAAGCTTAGGGTTGTTTGGATCAGAATTATTCGATACCCAACGAATTTCGCCTGACTTATCAATAAAAAAAGTCGTAGGTGTTCCTTTTACTTGATACTGCGTTGCAACCTTATCGCCATCAATCACCGTAGTAAAATGCATTCCTCTTTCTAACAACGAGGCTTGCGGTGATGCTCCTTCGTCTTCTTGAAAACTAATGGCAAGCATTTCCAACCCTTGCTTTTTATATTGTAAATAAAGTTTATCTAAACCAGGTTGTAATTTTTTACAATAAGGGCACCAAGTCGCCCAGAAGTGAATAATCAAGGGCTTTCCTTGATAATCATCTAACGAGATAACTTGCCCTGATACTGTAGAAAGAGCAAAATCAGGTGCTTGCTTAGCAAAAACTTGCCCTGTAGAGGTTAGCATTAATACAACTAAGGTTAATAATTTTATAAAATATGACATGACAAGCTTAATGTTAATTAATGATAGTTAATTTGACCCGAAGAGTTTGATTAAAATTTCATCTTATAATTGCACCTTTTCAACTTTAGCTTACATCACACCTTTATTTATCCTCGTTAAGCCGTTAAAGGTATTAATTAATTAAAACAATGCTGTTATCTGAACCAATAACCCCCTATAATTTTGATATTAAAAACAACAGGAGAATTATTTGTATGTCAGCACAAAATGAAGAATTAAAAAGAGCTGGATTGAAAATCACCTTACCACGGATAAAGATCCTAATTATTCTTCAAGATCCTGCGAATCAACATATCAGCGCGGAAGATGTGTATAAAATATTGTTAGAGCAAAATGAAGAAATTGGCTTAGCTACTGTATATCGTGTATTAAACCAATTCGATGATGCAGGTATTGTGACTCGTCATCATTTTGAAGGGGGTAAATCAGTTTTTGAATTAGCCCACAAAAAGCATCATGATCATTTAGTTTGTTTAAAATGTGGTAAAGTCGTTGAGTTTGAAGACGACGTTATTGAAAAGCGCCAAGAAGATATCGCCAAAAAACATAAAATCACCCTAACTAACCATAGTTTATATTTATACGGTGAATGTGAAGATTTTGATGCCTGTGAAACTTACCGTAAAGCTCATTTAAATTAAGCACAACAATTACCAATAACAACACATAGAAAAAGGAGCCTAGGCTCCTTTTTTGTTGCTCAATAAAACGTTATTAAGATTGTTATTTCGCTGTTTTTTCCCAAGTATCACGTAAACCAACAGTACGGTTAAATATTAACTTTCCTGCTACTTTATCTTTATTATCTAAACAAAAGTAACCTTGGCGTTCAAATTGAAATGCAGCTTCTGGCTCTGCTTGTGCAAGACTCGGTTCAACTTTTGCTGAATTAATAACAACAAGTGATTCAGGGTTTATTACTGAATGAAAGTCTTCCGCTGCTGCAGGGTTTGCCACAGTAAATAAACGATCATATAAACGTACTTCTGCATCAAGTGATTCAGCCGCACTCACCCAATGAATAACACCTTTAGGTTTAGTACCATCAGTTGGATTCTTACCTAAAGTATCGCTGTTATAATCACAATAAACAGTAACAACCTTACCGTTATCGTCTTTATCACAACGAGTAGCAGTAATAACATAAGCGCCACGTAAACGAACCGCTTTGTCTAAAACAAGACGTTTGTATTTCTTATTGGCTTCTTCTCGAAAATCTTCAGCTTCAATATACAGTTCGCGGCTAAATGGCACAGTTCGCGAACCTTGTTCCTCATCACTTGGATGATTTTTTACTGTCAATTGCTCAGTTTGCCCTTCAGGATAGTTTTCAATCACTAATTTAATTGGATCAAGAACAGCCATTGCTCTAGGGGCGTTATCATTTAAATCTTCACGAATACACGCTTCTAAAACACCCATTTCGATAGTATTTTCCATTTTGGTAACGCCAATACGTTTAGAAAATTCACGCAAAGATGCAGGGGTATATCCACGACGCCTAAAAGCTGAGATAGTCGGCATTCTAGGATCATCCCAACCGGTCACTAAATTTTCTTCAACTAAGTTCAGTAACTTGCGCTTACTCATTAATGTATATTCAAGATTTAAACGAGAAAACTCATATTGATGCGGCGTTGTTTCAACTGATACATTGTTAATAACCCAATCATATAATCGACGGTTATCTTGAAACTCTAATGTACAAATTGAATGGGTAATCCCTTCAATAGCATCAGATAAACAATGAGTAAAATCGTACATTGGGTAAATGCACCATTTATCTCCTGTTTGATGATGATCAGCAAATTTAATACGATAAATAATCGGATCGCGCATACACATAAAACTCGATGACATATCAATTTTTGCACGTAATGAACATTTGCCTTCTGGGTATTCACCATTTTTCATTTTTGTAAAATGATCAAGGTTTTCTGCCACAGACGTATCACGGTAAGGGCTATTTTTACCTGGCTTATTTAACGTTCCTCGGTATTCACGAGTTTCTTCACCGTTTAAAAAACAAACGTACGCTAACCCTTTTTCAATCAGCTCTACAGCAAAGCCATGTAACTGATCAAAATAGTCAGACGAGTAATGAATCTCCCCTGCCCAATCAAAACCTAACCATTTAACATCTTTTTGGATAGCGTTAACATAATCGATGTCTTCTTTTTCTGGATTAGTATCATCAAAACGAAGGTTACATAACCCTTTATAATCTTGTGCAAGACCAAAGTTTAAACATATAGATTTAGCATGACCAATGTGCAAATAACCATTTGGCTCAGGCGGAAAGCGTGTTTGTACGCTATTGTGTTTTCCACTGGCTAAGTCTGCATCAATAATTTGGCGTATAAAATTGGTAGGACGGTTTTCTGTATCCGACATTGGGTAACCTTAAATGTTTAACGAACTTGATAATTGTGCACATTATAGCAAGTGTTATAACACGAGAATAGCGGCTTTTTAGGGCAATATTCAATTTTATCTTACTTGGCTAATCTACTTTTAAATTAATAGCCTTGATTTAAATTAACACAAATAGGTAGCTGCCCCGTTTTACGGTATTTTTTAATTGAATCTGCCACTATTGCACTGGCTGATTTTATATGAGTAGGTGCAGAAATATGCGGAAGTATCGTTATATTATTATGCTGCCATAAAGGGCTATTACTTGATAAGGGTTCTTGATCAAATACATCCAATACTGCATGTGCGAGCATTTTATTATTAAGGGCATTGAGTAAATCTGGTGTATTGATAACGCCACCGCGAGCGAAGTTAATTAAGCAGGTATCCTTTGCAAGCTGTTGTAAAAAGTTTTCGTTAATTAAAGAACGTGTACTCGGCGTTAGAGGTAATAAACAAACGACAATATCGCTTTTTACAGCCAACTCAGCTAACCCTTGTTCGCCACTGATACAATGAACACCATTAATATGCTTCTCATTTCGGCTCCAACCGATAACATTAAAACCATTATCAATAAGGCGAAGTGCACTAGACTGCCCTAATTCCCCTAAACCTAAAATGCCAACTGTACGCTCGCTCGCCAATTTATAATCAATTTGATGCCAAACCGCATTATTTTGCTGCTGTTGATACAAGTGCATATCTCGATGAAAATAGAGCACCCAAGTTAATACCGCTTCACTCATGGTTTGAGCAAGTTGAGGATCAATCAACCGAGAGAGTTTAAAATTTATGTTGTCATCGAGCTCTTGCTGGGAATGTTTAAATGCCGCAAGTAAACTGTCTACTCCAGCCCAAAGGCTTTGACACCATTTTAAATGAGTAAACTGTTTGACCACACTTGGATCGGGGTTGGCAACAATAGCTATCTCGCATTGCTGCTTTTGTTCTTGTGTTAACACATTAGCTAAAACAATATTCTCATCAGGAAGTAACTCTGACAATTGACGAACCCAGTTTTCTTGCTCTGTTAAGGCAAGCTGAGAAATAAAAGCAATGATCCGGTTATTCATTTCAATTAACTCATTTTATCTAATTAGGTTTGAGCCTAGCTCAATACTTTTTTATTAATAGACGCTAACGTTTTAAAAACTTCTTGATTAGGAAAACCATCAGCAATTAAATCGTACTCTAATTGAAATAATCGGATCGCTTTTCTACTTTTAGGTCCCCAAATTCCATCGGGCTTACCTGTGTCAAACCCTAACACGTTAAGGCTTTCTTGCAGTGATTTCATTTGGCTAACGCTATAAGCACTTTCCGCTTTTTCCTGCTCATTATTTTTAAACGCTTGAATACCTTCAGCACCCATTAATTTATTGGCTAATACACCGACAGACAGCGCATAACTTTTTGATAAATTCCACTTCATGATGACGTTAAAGTTTGGATATAATAAAAAGGCGGGTCCTTGATGGCCTGCTGGTAGATACAATTCTGCGTTAATGTCGTAATCAGGTAAACCTTGTTTATTCGTTTTTTTAACGCCCAAACGTTGAAAGTCAGCAAGCGGATAATATTGATCAAACTCGACTTTCGAAAAATCAAAATTATCAGGCAAAATCACTTCCCTTCCCCAACGTTCTTTAGTTTGCCAACCAATTTGAGTGAGATAATTAGCAGCTGAAGTTAGTGCATCACTTTCACTTTGCCAAATATCAACTTTACCGTCGCCATCTCCATCTATGGCATACTTTAAAAAAGCGGAAGGCATAAATTGCATATGCCCCATTGCACCAGCCCAAGAACCTTGTAATTGTTCAACATTAACTTTTTCGCTGTCGATGAGAGTAAATAAATTTATTAACTCTTGGGTGAAAAATTCACTGCGGCGTTGATCGCACGCTAATGTTGCTAGTGAATTTAATACTGACATTTTGCCTTTATGTTTACCATAAACGGTTTCTAACCCCCAAAATGACACCAAATACTGTCTGGGAATACTATATTTTTTTTCCAAACGATCAAACAACACTTTATGTTGTTGTAATTTTTGACGGCCATTTCTTACATGATAATCGGTGACACGTTTATTGACATATTGTTCAAATGTTTGAGTGAATTCTGGTTGTCGCTTGTCTAAGACCACCACACGTTTAATTTCTGATAAATTATCAATCACATCGGCAGTAATAACGGATGTAAAACCTTCAGCTATTGCTCTTTGCTTTAATTGTGCTTTACATACCGAAAAGTCTTCATTGGCAATAGCGCTATGTGCAGATACTGATGTTAGAGAGACAAGTGATAATAAAGAGACTTTAGTTAATTGTGGAAATATAGAAGTGAAATTCAAACGCATTTTTAATCGACGAGCTATAAACATTGCTGCGTGTTTCCTTTTGAAAAGTTAGAAAGCTAAAAATATTTAATGAAAAATCATCATCGCTAAAAACGTGAACAATAACAATTGCTAGTTACAATTTATTGACAACTAGTGATGATAGAAGGTCTTTATTCAAGAATAACCTACCTCCTAAATAAATAGAAAAACCATTACTTTATACGTTGGCTCAATTACAATAAATAGTATCTTGAACTTTTAAAATTATTTAATAAAAATATTATGTCCGTTTCTCATTGCATACATTGTCAACACACCGTGAATGGCGTAAGTCGAATTTGTCCGATGTGTGGCGCAGGGATGAAACAAGAAATTGAAAATAACAAACGTCATTGCCCTCGCTGTAAAGACTCTCTCGTGGTATTCCAGTTTAATCATTATCAACTAGATAGATGCACCCGTTGTGAAGGCTTGTGGTTAGAGCCTGAAAAATTTAAGGTATTAACCAGTGAGTTTGATGTTTATCGCGACGACTCGTCTGATCCTAATTTCATTAAAAAACCGACACCCAAAGCAGAAAGCTATTTACCTTGTGCCTGTTGCAATAAACTAATGACTCGTCAAAATTTTAAAAATATTTCCGGTGTTATTATTGATCTTTGTATTGGGTGCGGCATTTGGCTGGATAAAGGTGAGCTAAAACAAATACGTAGCTTTATTGCCAGTGGCGGCCTAGATCAGTCTCAAGATAGACAACTCGAGTCTCAATCTCAACAAATTCAAGCACTTGATGATCGTTTATCCGATGTTGAGTTAATGGAAAAAATGCTCAATAAATTCAGTATAAAGCGCATATTTTTTAGAGGGTTTTAATTTTTATCGTGATTTTTGTTCAGTAAATACCAATAGGTATTTCTTTTAAAATGACAAAAAGTTACTGTAGTTTATTGTGCTCGAGCGAATTTATTCTCTTAACTTAAATATGTGGTTAACGTATTTGTTTACACTTCGATCGAGTGGTGCACATTTATCAATTAATTTGCTAGTGAAAATTTAATGAAAACAATGAACAAACTAAATTCGATCCTATGGTTTCTTTTTGTGCTCTTAAACCTGTTCACAACGTTCTCTAGCACAAGTAAAGAAATAACAGTGGTCACTGAATATTTAGCTCCCTACCAAATAAAAAATAACGATGGTTCTTTAGGAGGTTTCTCTGTAGAAGTGATAGAAGCGTTATTTAAAATAACTGGAGACACTCCTTCAATACAAGTTTTACCATGGGCAAGAGCATATACCACCGCTAAAAATCAAAGAAACACACTTATTTTTTCTATAGCCAAAACCGATAGCCGATTAGATAAATTTCAATGGGTGGGCGATTTATTACATGAGCAATATTATTTCTGGGCATTGGCGACTAACCTACAATTAAAAGGTTTATCGCTTGAGCAGTTAAAACCCTTCAGGGTGGCTACTTCTCGACATTCTAATGAAAATGAATTCTTAATAGCTCATAACTTTAATAGTATTTATCTCGTAACCAGTGAAACACAGCGCACTAGAATGCTCTACATCGATAGAACCGATCTTATTATCGAAACAGAGTTAACGTTAAAAGAAAACACTAAAAAGCTTAAATTAGATTTTACCAAATTAGCTAAGTTAAATTTTGTTGATGATCTTGAAACTACGCTGAGTATTGCCTTTAACCTTAATAGCGATAAAACATTAGTAGCAAGATATCAACAAGCCTTTATGCAACTCAAAAAATCGGGTCAATTATTGCAACTTCAACAAAAGTGGCAAATACCTGTTCATCATTTAAAATAATTGCTTACATCGCCCAATAAGCTTGTTCAAGAGAGTCTTCGCGCTCTGGCAAACCTTTAGATAGACGAGGCGAGTGTTGTACTAATACCTCATAACTTACTCGATTGGCATACTTACTAATTTGTGAAAGTGACGAATAAGTTAATGCTGGCTGTAAGTGTTTACTCGAGCTTTCAACATTACGTTGATGATAGACATTCGCACTTAAATCATGCAATACCGCAGCAAGTGCGCCATCGCCAGCACCATTAGTATTTTTAATTTTGTCAGGACCGCCCATGTAAGGTGCAGTGTGGGTATAAATTTTTACAGGTTCAACACAATCTTTCAAACGCATAGGTCGTGAGTATTCGTATTGATTAAAACAGTTGATAGCTCCCGGTAATAACGGATATTCAGTTTCTCGTTTAAATTTATCATCTACATAACCTGCAAGAAATAAGCCCTGGCAGCCAGCAGTACAAATAACTAAATCAACCCAATCTAAACATTTATCAGCAGCCTTAAGCGGATCTTCAATACCTGTAATAGCAAGAGCTTCTTCTTCATTCATCGCTAATATATCAACATGATCTTTGACAAAATCTCGCCAAAAATCGGGTTCTTTCTCAATAAGAAACTTGGTACCTAAGGTTAAAACAACAGGAACTCCTGCAGCATTTGCACACTTTACTGCTTTTATTGTTGCTTGTGTCATTGTGTCGTCAGCTTCGGTACGCATTAAATACGAACTAATCACTAAAGCAGAAGCGTTATTAATTAATGTTTCATCAACAGACTCAGGTGCTAGCTTATTAATTAAACCAGCATTTATTGCAAACGTTCGCTCACCAGTATCGTCAATAAGGGTAAAACATCGACCAATAGGTCCATCGACAGGTTGTAAGTAATTTAAATCGACCCGCGAAGAGGTATTGCTAACAAAACGATATGCATATCCACCTATTTTCATGTTTTCAGACATTACGCCAAGTAATACTGAACGATCGTCAGCGAGTACCGAATAATTGTGCATGGTATTACCAATGGTGCCTCCAGCAAACTCGTAGTCAACTAAGTTTTCGTCTTTTAAACGTTGATATAGCCTATGAGTGACTTCATCGGTTATTACTTGAGACATGCCTCGCTTTAAATCAAATTCAGCTAAAAACTCATCATCAATTTTGGCTTCTATATCCACTAACACTTGGTCAATGCCAACAATATAACATTGCGCTAATGGCGCATTATCGACAATTTTATCAGTGAGAGGATTTTTATTTTCCACAGGAAAATAATGTTTATGTTGACGACGGCCGGGGAACTTCATAACACAAAGAGTCTTTTATATTGCTGGCAAATATGTAGCGAAGGATTATATATTATCTTCCCCCTTAATGACTATTAAAGAGTAAGTATTCTTTTACTATTTGGAAAAATAGTAAGCTTAATATCGCTGGAAATACTATTAGAAATAGATACTTACTATAAAGCAGCGGCAACACAATACTTATTGCAATTAATAACCCATAAAGGATTATCCTCTTTTTATTCACCTTAGCGAAAGAAAAGGCAATAACAAAGTTACTAACAACACCAATATTTTTAATTCTCGATATGATGCAAGGCAAAATACCTATCACTAATGTTAAACAAGCAAAAAACCATGCAAGTAATAGATTAGTCCAGTAGAAGTGGCGACTAAAATCAGCTTTATCATGTGTATTAATATTAAAGGCTTTGGCTAAAAATGAACTTTGATCAACATATATACTATAAACTGCAATCGCATCCGTCATCCAAATTAGAAAACAAACAACTTGCACTACTACCACCAAGCCTAAATTGGCGACAAAAGCAGAAAAGTGAAACAGAGTTTTAGTCTCGTTTTGATTAAAAGCAAGCGGATGAAGTACTAGAGTAATTAATGGAATAAATAAAATAAACCCAGCACAAAAAGATACAAATATTGAACTTAACTCATAAGTTATTAAAGTTGCTCTGATAACCTCCGCAATAAAAAAAATCATTAAGGTAAATAAAAACAGCAAACCGTAACACATAATCTTAGTGTTAATTTTAGTATTTTTTTTCGCTTTGTCAGACACGTGTATTATCACCTCGTTTGATTTATGTTTTAGTTTACCTTTTTAAGTATAGCTAATATTGATGTACAACAATGTAACCTTAAAAAGCCAGTGATATGATCTTGTCATTTATTAATGCTATATACTTTCCTTGGCTTAAAACAATTTAAATTGTTAAGGCAATAAAATGAGCAATTATGCCGAATAATGCTAACAATAATACACTGGGTATTTTCCCTGTCAGTTGGGGTGAAAGTCGTGCGGGTAGAATTCCGGGCAATATCCCTATTTGGGTTGGAATACTCTCCGAGCTCACAGAGTTTGGCATATTCTTTGTTGCTTATTTTGTCGCAAAAATTTATCACCCAGAAGTATTCGCTGAAGGGCCAAAACAACTCAATACATTTATTGGCGTTACAAACACACTTGTTTTATTAACGAGCAGTTATTTTATGGCAAAAGCGGTGAACTACATTAAAGTTAATCAGCTAAAAATGTGCGAGCGATTTTTATGGTTAACTTTTATGTGTGCGTGTACTTATTTATGCTTGAAAACATGGGAATTTTACTGGAATAGCGACCATAGTATTCATACCAATACCAGTCAGTTTTTTACTGTTTATTATTATATGACTTTCAACCACTTCTTACATGTTGGTTGGGCGGCTTGTGCTATTTTATGGGTGATATTTCGGTTAAGAAATAGTGCATATAATGCTGAAGAACACTCAGGATTAGAAGCGCTTGCCGTTTATTGGCATATGATTGATTTGATGTGGATCCTTATTTTTCCATTATTGTATGTGTTGCGATAAGAGTGAATGATGAAAAGTAAATTAGTTAAGCTAAGCAAGCTGAATAAAATAAACAAGCTAGAGGCACTTTGGCTAATGTTGATTGCTATCACGCTATTTAATGCTAGCTTAGGTGAGAATATCAGTTCCACATTTATAGTGAGTATGATAATTGCGCTAACAACCATGTTTAAAGGCATGATGATCATTGATCATTTTATGGAGTTAAAACACGGTAATAAAATATTAAGATGGTTAATGCGAGGCTACTTTATTGTTTTTCCGATGTTAATTATTATCACGATCTTTTTATAAACATATGTTGATTTTAGCTTTATCAACCGAGCTTTTGATCATTATTGATGAATTTGAAAAGTTATCGAGTCTTTCAACCTGCTTGGCGTCGAGGTGGCGACGGCACAGAAAGGGGAACGACCGCTCCCCTTTCCAATCACCAGAGCGCCCTGCACAGCAAAACACTCAACTGAATTTAGGCAGAATGTTTATTCCTGCCGAAAATTGTCCCTTCAAACGACAGTCTACCTCATCTCGGTAACTGCTCCTGCGTTACTCTACTTCCTGCATCCATGCAGTCACGCTTCGATAAACATCACACTTTATCTAAATTCAGTTTCCATTGCTGAGAAGGATATAGCGTTTGTTGATCTCTATGTGTTTAAAAATAACATTCAAAACACTTTTTAACTTTTATACACAACAGATGAACCAGACACCAAGTCTGCTTCAATAAACGCCGGAATACTGATCAATATTCACGTATCACTAGCATGGATGCCAGTGAAAGCGGTGTAGTGCATGGATGCACGTTCAGCGCTGTTACGTCGAGAATATTGAATAGTATGTAGGAAGTACGTTTAATGCAGCAGCGCCGAGGCGACTGTATGGATGCGGGAGGTAGAGCAATGCAGGAGCAATTGCCGAGAGTCCAGAGGGAGGTCGGCAGCAGCCTCCCTTTGGGTGCAGTCGGCACTCCGACGCAAGACAATAAAATAAACTCCAAACCATAGATATATTTAAAGTATAAACTACAATCTTGTTTGGAGTTTCCAACCTGCTTGGCGTCGCGGTGGCGACGGCACAGAAAGGGGAACGACCGCTCCGCTCCCCTTTCCAATCCCCAGTGCCCCCTGCACAGTAAACACTCCAACTCAATTTAGGCGATAAGTCTATCCCTGCTGAAAATCGTCCCTTCACACAGCAGTCTGCGCCATCCATGGCTCCGATAGACTTACCACTTATCTAAATTAAGTTTACGTTACTGAGAAGGGATATAGCGTTTGTCGTTCTCGATGTGTTTAATAATGAAATTCAAACCACTTTTTAACTTTTATACACAACAGATGAACCAAACACCAAGCCTGCTTCATTAAACGCCGGAATGCTGATCAATATTCACGTATCACTGGCATGGATGCCAGTGAAAGCGCTGTAGTGCATGGATGCACGTTCAGCGCTGTTACGTCGAGAATATTGGACAGCATGGAGGAAACGCGTTTAGTGCAGCAGCGCCGAGAGAGTCCAGAGGGAGGTCGGCGGCAGCCTCCCTTTGGGTGTAGTCGGCACCCCGACGCTAAAAAGCCAAACAATTACCAAGCCAATAACATTCACATTGTATAGTCATCAACCTCTAATTTCCTTGTGTTCAACCCAATAAGCTACAACTGTCTATATTCTCAGTATTAACAAAAAAGCTGAATTATGACAATATCTTATAAATGAATATTTAAAATGTGTGAACTTACTAATGGAAGAAGTAAATAAGCTTGAGCTTCATTATTACTTTAATGATGAAAGTCATAATATCGATGCCATAACAAGGAACAAATGCGAAGCTGAGATATTAGCAATAATAAGTGAAGTTACACTATTACTTGATGTAGATGCAAAGCTTATATCAGAAATACCACTAGAAGGTGGATTTAGAGATATATGGAAAGCGATGGGTGATAATTCGCCACAACTTCAAGTAGTGTTAATGGCCGTTGGTCTGCTTACTACGTTCTACTTTACATTTGATCCTGAGGGCGATTCTAGAGCTAAAGAGTTAGAGCTATTACAAATCCAAGAACTAAAGATTAAACTGAAAGAAATGAAATCATCGACAGATGCGGAAGAAATAGCTCAAATTGCTGTCAAAAAAATAGCTAAAAACCTGAAGATTACAAAGCGTAAATCAAATTTCTATACTTATTTAAATAACGATCCAAAAATAGAAAGCATTAGTATTAACACTATTAATGGTAAAAACTTGCCGATCACTCGAGAACAAAAAATAGATAGAAGAACATTCAAAGAATTTATTTTAAACACAAACAAGTTAAGAGCAGAAGAAGATGATAATGCTCAAATTGAGCTTATATCTCCAGTATTAAAAGATGGTAATTATAAATGGAAAGGAATATATAAAGATCAAATCATAAGCTTTAATATGTATGATCAAAAATTTAAAGAATCTATATTTATCGACGGGCTAAACTTTCATGCGGGTACAAGTATAAATTGCCTCTTGAGAATTAACCGTGAAATTGATGAAGTGGGTGAAATAAAAATAAAAGGATACTCTGTAACAACTGTAATAGAAGTATTAGACGGTGAATCTCCCCATGAAACACCTCAAGGTAAAACTCATAGACACGCAAAATCTATGTACGATAAACAATCTGATTTATTTATATAAAAAAAAACCCGCTAAAGCGGGTTTTTATTAAGAAAAATTAGCTGTAAGCGTTAGCCTACCAACCCGTTTTCTCTTTAAGTGCAGCGCCAATTTCAGCTAAAGAACGAACTGTTTTAACACCAGCCGCTTCTAATGCTGCAAATTTCTCATCAGCCGTACCTTTACCACCAGCGATAATTGCGCCAGCATGACCCATACGCTTACCTTCTGGTGCAGTAACACCAGCAATGTAAGATACTACAGGTTTAGTAACGTTAGCTTTGATGTATTCCGCAGCTTCTTCTTCAGCAGTACCACCAATTTCACCAATCATTACGATTGCTTCAGTTTGAGGATCGTTTTGGAACATTTCTAAAACGTCGATGAAGTTAGTACCAGGGATAGGGTCACCACCAATACCTACACAAGTAGATTGGCCAAAACCTGCATCAGTTGTTTGTTTAACGGCTTCGTACGTAAGCGTACCAGAACGTGAAACAATACCTACTTTACCAGGTAAATGAATGTGACCAGGCATGATACCAATCTTAGTTTCACCAGGAGTAATAACACCTGGACAGTTAGGACCGATCATACGAACGCCAGATTCGTTAAGCTTAGCTTTAACGTCAACCATGTCTAAAGTTGGAATACCTTCAGTGATAGTAACGATTAGTTCGATACCAGCATCGATTGCTTCTAAAATAGCATCTTTACAGAAAGGAGCAGGAACGTAGATAACTGTTGCTGTTGCGCCAGTTGCTTCTACTGCATCACGTACTGTGTTGAATACTGGTAAACCAAGGTGCGTTTGACCGCCTTTACCTGGGCTTACGCCACCAACCATTTGTGTACCGTATTCAAGAGCTTGCTCTGAGTGGAATGTACCTTGACCACCAGTGAAACCTTGACAGATAACTTTAGTATCTTTATTAATTAATACAGACATTATTTGCCCTCCGCAGCTGCTACAACTTTAGTTGCTGCATCACTTAATGACTCAGCAGCAATGATGTCTAAGCCAGAATTTTTAAGAACTTCACGACCTAATTCAGCATTAGTACCCTCTAAACGTACTACAACAGGAACTTGAACGCCTACTTCTTTAACCGCGCCAATAATACCTTCTGCAATCATGTCACAACGAACGATGCCACCAAAGATGTTAACTAAAACAGCTTTAACGTTGTCGTCGCTAAGAATGATTTTAAATGCTTCAGAAACACGTTCTTTTGTCGCTCCGCCGCCAACATCTAGGAAGTTAGCTGGCTTGCCACCGTGCAAGTTAACAATATCCATAGTACCCATTGCTAGGCCTGCACCGTTAACCATACAACCAACGTTACCGTCTAAAGCTACGTAGTTTAATTCGTATCTTGCCGCATGCGCTTCACGCTCATCTTCTTGAGATGGATCGTGGAAATCACGCATTTTAGGTTGACGGTATAATGCATTACCATCGATACCAATTTTGCCATCTAAACAATGAAGGTTACCTTCGTCAGTAATAACTAACGGGTTGATTTCTAATAGGGCGAAATCGAAATCTTCAAACATTTTTGCAAGACCTAAAAAGATCTTAACAAATTGCTTCATTTGAGTCGGGTTTAAGTCTAATTTAAAGCCTAATTCACGAGCTTGGTAAGGTTGAGCACCAACAAGTGGGTCAATCTCTGCTTGATGAATTAATTCAGGAGTTTCTTCAGCAATTTTCTCAATGTCAACACCGCCTTCGGTAGATGCCATGAAAACAATACGTTGAGAAGCTCTGTCTACAACAGCGCCAAGATATAACTCGTTAGCAATGTCTGTGCAGCTTTCAACTAAAATTTTAGCAACTGGCTGACCATTTTCGTCTGTTTGATAAGTAACTAAGTTCTTACCTAACCAGTTTTGAGCGAAATCTTTGATTTCTTGCTTAGACTTAACTAGCTTAACACCGCCAGCTTTACCACGTCCGCCTGCGTGTACTTGAGTTTTAACAACCCACATATCGCCGCCAATTTTGTCAGCAGCTTCGGCAGCTTCTTGAGCGGTATCGCAAGCGAAACCTTCAGAAACTGGTAAACCATATTCAGCGAATAATTGTTTCGCTTGATACTCATGCAAATTCATGGTGTTTTATCCATTTATCTGTAAATGAAAGCCATCGTATTTTTGATTATTTATGCAATAAACAACAAAATTAACAAGGGCCAATGAAAAGTCGACAAATTATAGTACAAAAGCTCTAGTGACGGTAGTCAAAAGAGCTAATACTATAGTGTAAGTCGTTATACTTATATTTTAGATCAGCAATATTTATGCAATTAACTTAATGTTCTTTTAAACATCAAGTAATAAACGTGCTGGATCTTCTAACAACTCTTTAATCGTTACTAAGAAACCAACAGACTCTTTGCCGTCAATTAAGCGATGATCATAAGATAATGCTAAATACATCATAGGTAAGATTTCAACCTTACCATTTACTGCCATTGGACGATCTTGGATTTTATGCATACCCAAAATTGCCGCTTGCGGAAGATTAAGAATTGGTGTTGATAATAAAGAACCAAAAACACCACCATTGGTAATGGTAAAGTTTCCGCCTGTCATATCAGCAATTGAAAGTTTACCATCGCGGCCTTTAATCGCTAAATCACGAATGCCATTTTCTACACCAGCCATGCTTAATTGATCAGTATCTCTTAATACAGGTGTAACTAAACCACGTGGAGTAGAAACAGCAATCGAGATATCAAAGAAGTTATGGTAAACAAGATCATCACCATCAATTGAAGCATTTACAGCAGGAAAACGTTTTAAAGCTTCAGTAACGGCCTTAACGTAGAAAGACATAAAGCCTAAACGCGTGTCATGTGTTTTCTCGAAAATGTCTTTATACTGTTTACGCATATCCATTATCGGCTTCATGTTTACTTCGTTAAACGTCGTTAACATGGCAGTAGAGTTTTTCGCTTCTAATAAACGTGTTGCGATAGTTTTACGTAAACGCGTCATAGGAACACGTTTTTGACTGCGCTCGCCTAATGCTTCAGCCGGAGCTACAGGTGCAGGAGTTTTTGTTGCAGGAGCAGGTGAAGAGTTTTTATTTGCTAGTGCAGCTTCAACATCTTCTTTTGAAATGCGTCCACCTTTACCAGAGCCTTTAACATCAGCAGCTGATAAACCTTTTTCTGTCATTAAGCGACGCACTGAAGGGCTAGCAAGTTCATCACCGCTAATTGCGTCTTCTTGAGACGCAGCAGGTGCCGCTGAAGTACCGCCAGCATTAAGCTCACCAATTTTTTGATCGCCTAATACTGTATCACCTTCACCGTGGATAATCTTACCAATTACACCATTGTCTTGTGCAACAACTTCTAGCACGACTTTATCTGTTTCAATATCAACTAAGTTTTGATCAACAGAGACTGTGTCACCTTCAGCTACATGCCATGAGGCAACAGTAGCATCGGCAACAGACTCAGGTAAAACAGGTACAACAATATCAATTACTTTAGTTTCAGAAGATGATGCCTCTTGAGGAGCGCTTTCTTTCTTAGTTTCGCTAGCACCTGCACTTGCTTTATCGTCTAGTGTTGCAATAACTTGCTCACCTAGTACGGTAGCACCTTCTTCTTGGCTAATTTCAGTGATAACACCGTCAGATGTTGCTACCACTTCTAAAACCACTTTATCTGTTTCTATATCGACTAAGTTTTGATCACGGCTAACTTTATCGCCAACTTTTACATGCCAAGTAGCAACGGTTGCGTCTGCAACTGACTCTGGTAAAACTGGAACCTTAATTTCGGTTGTCATTTATTTATTCCTTACTCACAATCTTAAACGCTAGGCTTAATTAGTTAGCCTAGCTTAAACGTAGTTAATCAACACTTAGCGCTTCATTAACTAACGCTTGTTGTTCTTTAACATGAACTGACATATAACCTACAGCAGGTGCTGCAGAAGCTTTGCGGCCTGCATATGTCAAATTAGTACCTTCAGGGATTGCCGCTCTAAAATGATGCTGAGAGCAATACCAAGCACCTTGATTTTGCGGTTCTTCCTGACACCAAACAAATTGCTTCACATGTTGGAAGTCTACCAACGCCTCTTGAAGTTCTTTCTCTGGGAATGGATATAACTGCTCGATGCGAATGATAGCGATATTATTTTGCTCATTCTTGCGACGTTGCTCAAGTAATTCGTAGTAAACTTTACCACTACAAAATACAACACGATCAACCGCTTTTGCATCTAACTCGTCAATTTCACCAATCACACTTTTAAATTCACCCGTTGATAATTCTTCTAATGAAGAAACCGCTAAAGGATGACGTAATAATGATTTAGGCGACATAACAACAAGAGGACGACGCATTGGACGTACAACTTGTCTGCGTAGCATATTAAATACTTGCGCAGGCGTTGTTGGTACACACACTTGCATGTTGTGATCAGCACAAAGCTGTAAAAATCGCTCTAATCGAGCAGATGAATGTTCAGGGCCTTGACCTTCATAACCGTGAGGTAGCAACATAGTTAAACCACAAAGACGGCCCCACTTTTGCTCACCAGAACTAATAAATTGGTCAAAAACTACTTGTGCACAGTTAGCAAAATCACCAAATTGTGCTTCCCAAATAGTCAAACCTGACGGCTCTGCCGTTGTGTAACCATATTCAAAAGCGAGTACAGAAACTTCAGACAATACTGAGTCATGCACATTAAATGGACCTTGGCCTTCACGAATATGTTGTAATGGCAAGAACGTACTCGCGTCAGTTTGATTATGAATAACCGCATGACGATGGAAAAAAGTACCACGACCAGAATCTTGTCCGGTAATACGTACACGTTCGCCTCGGTCAACAATAGAAGCGTAAGCTAAGTTTTCAGCCATACCCCAATCAAGTAATTTTTCACCCGTAGCCATTTTTACGCGATCATCGTAAATCTTTTTAACGCGACTTTGAATAGGACTATTTTCTGGATAAACAGAAACTTTGTTCGCAAGCTCTTTCAGTTTTTCAACCGAAATTTCTTTATCGTAATCATCATCCCAGTTATGGCCTAAATATGGAGACCAGTCAACGGAATGCTCCGTCATTGGACGCCATTGTTTTACTGTACATTGGCCTTCATCAAGAAGTTTACGATAATAAGCTGTCAGTTCATCATTCTTCGCTTGAGTTAATGAACCTTCGTCAATTAATTGCTCTGCATATAGCTGGCGAGGTGTAGAATGCTTTTTAACCTTTTGGTACATCAAAGGTTGTGTTGCGTTTGGCTCATCCGCTTCGTTATGACCATGACGTCGATAACAAACAAGATCGATAACTACATCACGTTTAAATTTATTTCGGTAATCAAGCGCGATTTGTGTAACTAGAATCACTGCTTCAGGATCATCACCATTAACATGTAAAATAGGTGCCTGAACCATTTTAGCAATATCAGTACAATACTCACCACTGCGAGTGTCTTCTTGTCTAGATGTAGTAAAACCTACTTGATTATTAACCACAACTCGAATGGTACCGCCAACTTTAAAGGCATCTACTTGAGACATATTAAAGGTTTCTTGTACCACCCCTTGACCTGCAATAGCAGAGTCACCATGAATGGTAATAGGTAAAACTAGATCACCTAAGTCATCACCACGGCGGTCTAAACGGGCACGTACAGAACCGATAACCACAGGGTTAACAATCTCTAAATGAGATGGGTTAAAAGCTAACGCTAGATGAACATTGCCGCCTGGTGTAACAAAGTCAGATGAATACCCTTGATGGTATTTAACATCACCAGAACTTAAAATTTCATCATGTTTACCAGCGAACTCATCAAATAATTTTGATGGATTTTTCCCCATCACATTAACAAGTACATTTAAACGGCCACGATGAGCCATGCCGATAACAACTTCTTTACTGCCCTGAGTACCCGCACGAGTGATTAACTCTTTTAGCATAGGAACTAATGCATCTCCGCCTTCTAAAGAAAAGCGTTTAGCGCCAGGGAATTTTGCACCTAGGTATTTTTCTAATCCATCAGCAGCAATCAATCCATTAAGAAGTTCAATCTTTTCATCGCTAGATAGTTTAGCTTGAGACTGTACTGACTCTAATCGCTGTTGAAGCCAACGCTTTTCATCAGTATCTGTAATGTGCATATATTCAGCACCAATTGAGCCACAATAAGTCGCTTTTAGTGCTTTATAAATACTACCTAGATTCATTGAATCTTGCCCTACGGCAAATGAACCTACGTTATATTCTTTATCAAAATCGTTTTCAGAAAGATCATGGTGGGATAATTGCAAATCGCGAATTTTTTCACGTTGCCAAATGCCAAGGGGATCTAAATCTGCGTTTTGATGGCCTCTAAATCGAAAAGCATTAATTAATTGTAATACTTTGACTTGCTTAGCATCACTGCCACCTGAGGTGACAACATGTCTGTAAGGCTGCTTTGCAAGTGCTCTAAATTCATCACGTATAGCACTGTGATGATATTCAACTGAAGCACCTTCAATTTTAGGCAGTTGTTGAAATAATTCACGCCACTCTGTAGACACAGATTGCGCATTATCAAGATATGATTCGTACAATTCTTCAATATAAACGATGTTTGCACCGTTTAAATGGGAAGACTCTAGCCAAGCCTTCATTACACCTTCTGGCATCGCCTTGTTCCTTTGCTGGGTATAGCAAAAAAATAAATGTAACTTTAAAGCTAAGTATAAGGATACTTTGCTAAACAGTTACCCTCTAAAAAATAGATATACATGCTACATTTAGTTTTGTAGCTAAAATTGATAGCAAGACCATTTTAAGCAATGTTAATTGCTCTAATCAACCTTACTATCAATTTAATTTACCACTTTTGGTTATACAGATCGTGATAACAACATCGATTTAATATGACCAATAGCTTTGGTTGGGTTTAGTCCTTTAGGACAAACATCAACACAATTCATGATGCCATGACAGCGGAATACGCTGTAAGCATCTTGTAAACCATCTAAACGCTCTTCTGTTGCAGTATCACGAGTATCAATTAAAAAGCGATACGCATGTAATAAGCCTGCTGGACCAATAAATTTATCAGGGTTCCACCAGAAAGACGGACAAGATGTTGAACAACATGCACATAGAATACACTCGTATAAACCGTCTAATTTTTCACGGTCTTCAACTGATTGTAAATGTTCACGTGCAGGCTGGTCTTTACCATCATTAATCAAGTACGGCTTGATTTTTTCATATTGATTATAAAACTGAGTCATATCAATAATTAAATCACGCACTACAGGCAAACCTGGTAACGGGCGTAATACAATGGTTTTTGCTTTTAAATCAGACAATGGCGTAATACATGCTAAACCATTTTTACCATTCATGTTTAAACCATCAGAGCCACAAACTCCTTCACGACATGAACGACGGAACGATAAAGTAGAGTCTTGTTCTTTTAATAAGATCAAAGCATCTAATACCATCATGTCTGAACCTTCAGGAATCTCTAGTTCATAGTTTTTCATGTAAGGGGCATTATCAACATCTGGATTATAACGATAAATCGAAAATATTTGTTTCATCATAGTGCTCCTTAGTAAACACGAGCTTTCGGAGGGAAAGCGTCACGGTGAATAGGACTCATATTAACTGAGCGTTTAGCCATTTCTTCTGTTTCAGGCGTATATATAGAATGGCATAACCAATTCTCGTCATCTCGCTCTGTAAAATCTTGACGGGCATGTGCACCACGAGATTCAGTACGGAAGTTAGCTGCTTTAGCTGAACAAAAAGCTGTTTCCATTAGATTATCAAGCTCTAAACATTCAATACGCTGAGTATTAAATTCTGAAGACTTGTCATCCAATTTAGCATTTTGAAGGCGCTCACGAATTTCAGTTAACTCTTTCATACCTTGAGCCATAGCTTCACCTTCGCGGAATACCGAGAAGTTTAATTGCATACATTGCTGTAAATCTTTACGAATTTGAACAGGATCTTCACCAGTCGTTGACGATTCCCAACGATTAGTTCGTGCTAAAGAAGCTTCTAAATCAGACTCTGATGCTTCTTTACCAAATTCAGTATCGGCTAAGTATTCACCTAAGAATTTACCTGCTGCACGACCAAATACAACTAAATCAAGTAATGAGTTACCGCCTAAGCGGTTTGCACCATGTACTGATACACAAGCGATCTCGCCTACGGCAAATAAACCTTCAACGATACTTTCTGTTCCATCAGCTGCTACGTTAATTGCTTGGCCATTAACGTTACAAGGCACACCACCCATTTGGTAATGACAAGTAGGGATAACAGGGATAGGTTCTTCAGCTGGATCAACGTGCGCGAATGTCTTAGATAAATCACAAACACCCGGTAAACGTTTTTCTAACGTTTCACGACCTAAGTGATCAAGCTTAAGCTTAATATGAGGACCCCAAGGACCATCACAACCACGACCTTCACGAATCTCTGTCATCATTGAACGAGCAACAACATCACGACCCGCTAAATCTTTAGCATTAGGCGCATAACGTTCCATGAAACGTTCGCCGTCTTTGTTAAGTAAATAACCACCTTCACCACGACAACCTTCAGTTACAAGTACACCAGCACCTGCGATCCCCGTAGGGTGGAACTGCCACATTTCCATGTCTTGCATTTGAATGCCAGCACGAAGTGACATACCAACACCGTCACCGGTATTGATGTGCGCATTAGTTGTTGAGGCGAAAATACGACCTGCACCACCCGTAGCAAGTACAGTCGCACGTGCTTTGAAATAAACAACTTCACCGGTTTCAATACAAATAGCCGTAGTACCAACAACAGCACCATCGCTATTTTTAACTAAATCTAAAGCATACCACTCACTATAAACGTTGGTTTTATTCTTAACGTTTTGTTGATACAAACAATGAAGTAGTGCATGGCCTGTACGGTCAGCTGCAGCTGCAGTACGAGCGGCTTGTTCACCACCAAAGTTTTTAGATTGTCCACCAAATGGGCGTTGGTACACTTTACCGTTTTCAAAGCGAGAAAACGGTAATCCCATTTTTTCTAATTCAATAATAGATTCTGGGCCAGTTTTACACATATATTCAATAGCATCTTGGTCACCGATATAATCGCTGCCTTTAACCGTATCGTACATGTGCTGTTCCCAATGATCTTCATGAGCATTACCTAGCGCAACGGTGATACCACCTTGCGCAGATACTGTATGAGAACGAGTAGGGAAAACTTTAGAAATCAAGGCACAAGATTTGCCTGACTCAGAAATAGATAAGGCAGCGCGCATTCCCGCACCACCAGCGCCAATTACAATGGCGTCAAATTCACGAACTGGAACGTTGTTCACTTACACACCCCACACAGTAATAAAACCTGCAGCAAGATATGCTAACAAGGTAACAGAGAATAAAAATTGTAACGACCCACGTAAAAAAGTAGGTTTAATATAATCAGACAATACTTGCCAAACACCTATCCAAGCATGGACAACTAATGACAATAAAGCTAATAGTGTAAAAATTTTAACAGACATTTGTGCGAAGAAAGCTTGCCAAATATCAAACGTTACATTTGATGTGGTGATAAAAAAGCTGGCTAAAAATAAAGTATATAATACCAATATAATTGCACTAGCTCTTACTAGAATAAAATCGTGTACGCCATTACGGCCTACTGTTGCTACATTGCCTACCATAACCAAACTCCTACTACAGCAGAAATTACCAGCCAAAGTGCTATAACTAATTTAGCACTCGCATTACCAGAAGCTAACTCTTCAAAGTGACCTAAATCCATAAACAAGTGACGGACACCTGCTAATACATGGTAGGTCAATGCTGAAAGACAGCCAAAGATAATAAATTTAAAGAATAAACCATCAAGAAGTGCTTTGATTTGGTTAAATTCTTCAGCAGAAGAGAGAGATAACGAAAGGGTCCACAATAGAATTCCGATTGCAAAAACCATTATAACACCCGACACTCGGTGTAAAATAGAAGCTGTTGCAGCAGGGTGCATTTTAATTGTAGATAGATCTAGGTTTACAGGACGTTGTTTTTTCACAATTGTTGCCTAACAGAGCTCTAAGAGCCTTCAACTTTTATTATTGTTACTTATAAATTATTCACTCGTGACGCTATTATTTCTTAACGTTCATGGTAAATAATCCCCAAACGTACATAACCCGTTTTCTAAATAGCCGCTTTATCACGAGATTCAATAATAAAGACACGGTTGATAACAAAATCAAATGCATTACAAAAGAAAACACATTGGATTACGCAAAACGGTTATGAACTGCTAGATTATATAATTGATATGATGAAAATACAATTTTCGTTCCACACTAATAACTTGCGCTGCTTTTTTAACCACTAAGCAAAATATTGTTGATCTAAATCTAATAGACAAATATTTGGATTAGCTTTTTTACTCTAATTTGAAGTAGAATACCCGCAGATTTTTATTCATAAAAACTGATTATGTTTTCATTATTAATCGGCTAACAAATTGATAGGGGATAAAACATATGGCTGAATCTAAGGCCACGCTAAGTATCGACGGTAAAGTAATTACAGACTTACCTATTCTAAAAGGCACCGCTGGTTTCGATGTAATTGATATCAGAACATTAGGTAGCCATGGCTACTTTACCTACGACCCAGGCTTTATGGCTACGGCATCATGTGAGTCATCAATTACTTACATTGATGGTGGAAAAGGTGTACTACAACATAGAGGCTATGCCATTGATGATCTTGCTAAAAAAGCAGATTATTTAGAGGTTTGTTATCTACTACTTAACGGTAGTGCGCCAACAAAAGCTCAGTACGAAGACTTTAAAAAAATTATCACTAATCACACGATGGTTAATGAAAAAATCGCTAGCTTCTTCCATGGTTTCTTACCTGATGCTCACCCGATGGCTATGGTTTGTGCCGTTGTTGGCGCATTGTCATCTTTCTATCACAGTGATTTAGATATTGATGATGCAGAACAGCGTATGCGTAGTGCTCATCGCTTAATTGCTAAGATGCCTACTATTGCTGCGATGGCTTATAAATACAGCATTGGACAACCATTCGTTTACCCAAGCAACAAATTAAGCTATGCAGAAAACTTCCTTCATATGATGTTCTCTGTACCTGCTGAAGAGTATAATGTTAGCCCTACTATTGCTAACGCTATGGATAGAATTTTTACCCTTCACGCGGATCACGAGCAAAACGCATCAACGTCAACTGTACGTCTTGCTGGTTCTTCTGGCGCTAACCCATACGCATGTATAGCAGCGGGTGTAGCTTCTTTATGGGGACCTGCTCATGGTGGTGCTAATGAAGCATGTTTAACTATGCTAGAAGAGATTGGCTCGCTTGATCGTGTTGATGAATTCGTTGCTAGAGCAAAAGATAAGAATGATTCTTTCCGTCTTATGGGCTTTGGGCACCGTGTTTATAAAAACTTTGACCCACGCGCTACTGTAATGCGTGAAACCTGTCATGAAGTTTTAAAAGAGCTAGGCGTTACTGATCCTTTATTAGACGTAGCAATGGCTTTAGAAAAAGTTGCATTAGAAGACCCATACTTTATTGAAAAGAAACTTTACCCTAACGTAGATTTCTACTCAGGTATCATCTTAAAAGCTATTGGTATCCCAACCAGTATGTTTACAGTAATTTTTGCAATGTCACGTACTGTCGGCTGGATTTCACACTGGGATGAAATGTTAAGCCAACCGGGACAAAAAATTGGTCGTCCTCGTCAAAAGTACACCGGTGAAATTAACCGTGAATTTACGCCATTAAAAGATAAATAATTTTTTATATTTAGCTTAATTCATAGTTAAAAAAGACAGCAAAAAGCTGTCTTTTTTTATCCCTACCCCATTAAAATATACTTTATACATTATATTAGGATGGATTTTTATTCACTTTTGCCCTGTATTTTTATTATTAAGCTAGCAATAAAATTAAAATAATCCCAAAAAACACATGCTTTTTATTTATTATAAATATAACAACTATTCACAAACTAAATATTAATCACCATATATTAATTAAATATTTACAAAAAAATAACTTTATTATGTGAATTTTTCTCTATAATTTTTAGGGGTCAGACCAGTAAAGCGCTTAAATAACTGTCTAAAACTACCAATATCTTCATATCCCACCGACCAAATTATATTGTTTATCGGTTCAGTGGTTTTTTCTAGCTGATTTTTTGCTTGTTCAATACGCACTCTTTGTAAATAATTAATCGGATTTTCGTCTGTTGCTTGCTTAAATCTTCTTTTAAAAGTGCGAGATCCTAAGCCTACTTTCTCAGCCAATGCTTCTAAAGAAATATCATTCTTATAGTGTCTCTCTAACCAGTCTTGAGCTTTTAATATCGCTTGATCATCATGGTTTTTTTGAGTGGTAAAAGTGATGTAAGGAGACTGTTTTTGTCTAACGGGATCAAAAACCAATAATTTAGCGCAATCTGAAGCTATATCTTTACCTGCAATTTTATCGATTAGATATAGCGAAAGATCAATATAAGACATTGAGCCTCCCGAACAAATAATATCTTTATTATCAATAATTAACTGGTCACAATCTAACTTAACAAAAGGAAATAATCGCCTAAACAGCTCAGCGCTACGCCAATGCGTCGTTGCTGTTTTCCCGTTTAATAAACCTGCAGACGCTAAAAGAAAACTTCCTGTACAAAAACTCGTAATCAAAGTTCCCGCTTTATAACAATCTCTTAACCATTTTTCGATATCAGATAATTGGTTTACTTTTATACTATCGCCACAACAATCTATAACCATAGTCACGGAGGCAGAGACGATAATGACATCAGGACATTGTTGAAAATCAATTGCTTGGGTTGGAGCAACTTGGATACCGTTATAACCGGTAACGGGCTTACGGTCTATTGTCACAATTTGGCAATCAATAGAATTCTTTTCATTTGTGCCATACCTTTGTTCTTGGCAGTAGTTTGCGGCATAGAAAACATCTAACACACCATAAATACTAGAAACCATGCAATCACTAGTCGCTAAAACAGCTACTTTCATACATTTAACTCCTCACAATAAAATGTCACTTTTACCATTAATTGTGTCAAATATGCCACCTTATTTATTACCTAGCAAGCGTTATTATGACTACAATAAAAAGGAGCGCAATCATGAAAAACATTTTAATTATTTCTAAACTCATCCATAAAATCAGCATACTTGTTTTGTTAATATCGATCGCTGTTATTCCACTGATGATCGAGGTCGACTTAACGGTGATGTTTGTTTTACTACCTCTTGTTCTAGTTATTAGTTTTTCAACATCATTAATGATTGAACACCAACTCATCAAATTAACGTCAAGTTTAGCGAAGAAGCATAAGCAAAAACCGATCAATAATAGCAAGTGCGTCATTAAAAAAGGCTTTCATTGTTTGCATAACTGTTTACATAGCTAAGGATAATCTAGGTATAATACGACTAATTTATTAGATTAGTTAGTTGTTACTCATGTCAGATTACTCTTTAAGGTTTGGTGGAATTGCGCGTCTTTACGGTGTTAAAGGTGCGCAAGTTTTAAAAAATGCACATTTTTGTGTAGTCGGTATAGGCGGTGTAGGTTCGTGGGTCGCTGAAGCTTTAGCCCGAAATGGTATAGGCAATATCACCTTAATTGATCTCGATGATATTTGTACTACCAATATAAATCGTCAAATTCATGCGTTAACATCGACTATCGGCAAAGATAAAGTCGACGTCATGGCACAGCGCATTCAAGATATTAATCCTGAATGCGTCATTCATAAAGTTGATGATTTTGTTACGGAAGACAATTTAGTTGAGTTAATGTCGTCTAACTTCGATTACGTAATTGATGCAATCGACTCTGTGAATATAAAAACGAAAATTATTGCTCATTGTAAACGAAACAAGCAACCAATTATTACTATAGGTGGCGCCGGTGGTCAGATTGACCCTAGCAAGATTCAAATTACGGATTTAAGTAAAACCTATCAAGATCCACTATTAGCGAAAGTTAAAAACCAATTGCGACGTGAACATAACTTTCCCAGAGATACGGAAAAAAAGCAAAGTAAACGAAAATTCTCCATTGAGGCAGTATTTTCAACAGAGCAGCTTATTTATCCTGATCTTGAAGGGGGCGTTTGCTATGCCAAGCAGTCACAAGAAGGTGCTATGCGTTTAGATTGCAGCGGTGGTTTTGGTGCGGCTACTCATGTAACGGCAAGTTTTGCTTTTTTCGCGGTTGGCCGAGCTATTGAAAAACTTTTGACAAAAAAATTAAAAGCTTAAGCATATTTACTCATTAAGCCTTAAAAGCCATCGTTTTAATTTTTTCAACGATGGCTTTTACACCATTCCCGCGTGAAGGACTTAAATGCTGCATTAAACCCAACTTATTAAAGTAACTATCTAAATCAAATTGTTGAATTTGCTGACTTTGCTTGTTTTCATATGCAGCTAATATAATAACTAACAAACCTCTTATCACCTTCGCATCACTGTATGCTTGAAATGAATAACGTCCTTGCTCATTTTTAGAACAACTTAGCCAAGCTAAGCTCTCACATCCCTTTATCAATGTTTGCTCATTTCTTTGATTTTCTGGCATAGCATTAAGATTTTTACTTAATAGCATTATTTGTCGGTGTCGAGAGTCCCAACCTTTTACTTGGCTAAATAAGTCTATAATCGACTGTGTTTCATCAACTAAATATACATTATTCGAAGTTTGAACAAGCTGAGGATTGCCTGACTTTTCAGAATTATCTGCCGTTAACTTAACAGAGTCTTTCGCTAAAATGCTCTTTAATTGTTCAATAAAGTAATCAATTTCTTTAATGGTATTATAAGGTGCAAGTGATACTCGCAAACAACCTGTTATGGATAAATATTCCATTAATGGCATTGCACAATGGTGACCCGTTCGAACAGCAATACCCACGCTATCTAATGCTGTAGCAACATCATGGTTATGATGGTTTACTAAAATAAATGAAACTACTGGGATATCTGGTTTGCCTTTAACAATAAATTTAACTTCACTCACTTCAGATAACTGAGTCATTAAATAGTCAATTAACATAGCTTCATGCTTAATTAACAGGTTATTAAAATTAACATTAAGAAATTCAACCGCTTTAGCGAAGGCAATCACACCAGCAATATTAGGAGTCCCAGCTTCAAATTTAAACGGTAATTGATTAAAGCGCGTACCTGACTCAAAACTTACTTGACTGATCATCTCTCCACCGGCTTGATAAGGTGGCATTTTATCGAGTAAATCCTCTTTGCCATATAAAACTCCCACGCCAGTAGGACCATACATTTTATGTGCAGAGTAGACATAAAAATCGCAACCCAGGGATTGAACATCTACAGGTAAATGCGCAATGGCTTGAGCACCATCAATTAGGGTAATTGCGCCAACTAATTTTGCTTGTGCAATGATTTCGTTAACGGGATTAATGCGACCCAATACATTAGAGATATGAGCAAAACTGACTATCTTAGTACGTTCATTTATTACTTGGGATAATTGCGAAACCTCTATGCGCCCAGTATCATCCAAGGGTAATACTTTAATAATAGCCCCTGTTTGCTGAGCAACCAATTGCCAAGGTACAATGTTAGCGTGATGTTCACTTTGACTGAGTACAATTTCATCCCCTGCTTGTAACGTCGTCCTTCCATAGCTCTGTGCAACAAGGTTTATACTTTCAGTTGTTCCTTTCGTCCAAATAATTTCATGTAACTTGTTAGCATTAATTAACTGTTGAGCCAATTGCCTAGCTTGCTCAAAATCAGCAGTCGCTTTAGCGCTAAGGTAATGTGAGGAGCGATGAACATTTGCATTATTTTGGCTATAAAATTGATTATAACTATCAATAACCGTTTGCGGTTTTTGGGTAGTAGCGCCATTGTCAAAATACACTAAAGGAAGTTTTTTCTCTCCGGCTTCATCCAAGGTAATACTTAATAGTGGGAAGTATTGACGAAAAACTAACGGTTCAAATAAATTCATGTTAAGTAACTGACATAAAAGCATAATAAAATTGTCTTAATTATACCTTATTCTCACGGTATAAATTAATTAATAAATTCTTATTTTTCTCTACGTAATAACAAGAGTTTTTAGTCAAAATACGCTATAACTAGTGAGTGAATAAAATTAAATGGAGGTAATATGGCTCTTTATTCATGGTTCAATCAAAATAGAGCGACTCGTAGAACATCGAACGAAGATGAGTTATCTCATATAGAGTATTCAGAGCATAACGTATCAAGTCGATTTAATTCTGCATGGCCCGTAGCTAGCAACGAAAAAAAACAAAGTTCAAATACTATTGTTCAAACTAAAATACCCATCGCATTAAAGTGAAGGGACTAAGAACCAAGTTTCATCAATAGACTTACCAATAATGCTAGAATTGACCACGTAACACTTTTGCTTTTCTAGCATTATTATTCTCTAGTTCTGCTGCCTTTAATAACCAGTATTTCCCTTCAAGTAACTGATCTTTTCTTATCAAAGCCATTGCAAGGTTGTAATGAAAACTGGGCATTAAAAATGCGTCAGGTTTTTGTGATAAAAAATTAAGATATTCTTTAGGAAAATCGACTTCATAATATAAAAGCTGTGTACGTTGTTTTAAAGGTTTAAAAGCCGCTATTTCTCCATTATCACAAGTGCTCGCACTAAAAACGCCAAGGTATTTCTCAAAGTTATTAGGTGTTCCTAACAACCACAATGATTCACTTACATCATCTTTTTTATTTTGATTATTAATATCGTTAGTCTTAGTTAAAATAGGTGTCGATGCTTTTATATCACTCCCCCAAGGTATCTGAGCTAATATTTTCGAACGAATTTCCGCCCTGTCACCTTGGTATACCTTTTTTAGAACAGCTATATTATGAGATAACAGAGATGCTTGTTCTTTTTGACAAGTCGCATGCTTTTTCGGTAGCGGGTATTCGTCAATAAATCCGAGTAAATGGCTAATTTCATGAGCAAGTATATTAAGATCATCTTTGCGATCAATATAAAGCATCCCAAGATGCACATTAGCACCACCAAATGGATGCATAACCGCAAGATAGCGGCTATTAATATCTTTAGCATATAAACGCCACACACTTTCATCACATTGAATAGCCGACTTACTGTTATGTGAACAATTAAGTTTATTAACCGATATGTAGCGCGGAGACTCTAAACAAATATAACGGCTGATAGGCAGTTGTTCATACTGTTGTTTAAGGTGGGATATTTTTTCTAAATCGGCCAAAGAGGTAGCAAAAAATTGCAAACTATTTGAACACGACTGAGTGCTAGACATTTCAGTATTTATTAATGCTGTTGTATCTAAATAATTGAACTGGCTTAATGATAAATTAATAGGAAATATTTGGTAATGAGCAATTTTTGCTAATAATTTTTGACCAGAGCGCAGTTTAGAAAGTTTATTAATATATTGTTCAATAGCCTTTTCATCACCTAAGGCAATAGCAACCTTTAAGGCTAATAAGATAAAATCTGTCGACATATTTGGGCGATTTACCAGTAACTCTTGCGCTTTTGCTAACCGATTTGTTTCAACATAGTATTGTGCCAACTCCATAACCGCAGGTTGATAGCCTAATTTTATTGCATGGCGATACCAATAAAGTCCCTTTTGCGTTTCTTTACTTTTCAAATAAAATTTTGCAAGGCTAACACTCATCCCACCATCTTTTTTGGCAATTTTTTGCGCATACTTTAACCAAATAAAACTCCCCTGCTCCGTTCTTTTAAGTTTTTCATGATAAGCCGAGATAAGATTTACACTTAACGCATAATCAAGTTCATTATCTGAAATAGTATTATTGTCTATCTTATCAGTTAAATTTTGCGGTAAAAAAAATGAGCCTGACGATAGTAAAATCGATAGACTCATTAATATAAATAACTTAATTGCCATAAATGTAAACTATGGCTCTACACGGCCTTTAATTGCATCGCGCATTAAATCAAGCTCCAACTTGGCATATCTGTGCTCAACAAATTCATAAACATTCGTACTCAACGCTAACTTAAAAAAGTTGGCGGCTACGCTTGGTTTACCATGCAATTGGTTATATTTACCTAAATAAAAGTATGCCTCACATAACCTATCGGTAAGCTCTTTATTTGACTTAACATTATCGGTTAGATGATGAATAAACTCGCCTTGACTGATATCGCCCAAATACAGCTTAATGACTTGCTTTGCCCAAGTGTTGTCGTGGACATTGTTAACACGCTCTTTTAACGCATTATCCGCCGCTTCACGATCAACATTATATTCTGCTAAATAAAGCCAAAGTACTCGGTAAGGATCATCTTTTTGTTGGCGATGAAAATTAGTAAAGTCGTCTAACGCTAATTCGGGGCGTCCGCCGTAATACAGCGCAATGCCTCTATTTAAATATGCGTATTCATGATCAGGGGCTAAATCGATTGCAGAATCGAATGCATCATAAGCCTGCATAAACTCTTGCATTTGCGTGTAATGAATACCAATAAAGTTATACGCATTTACTAAATCAGGTTTTAAGCGAAGTCCGCGATTAAAATCAAGTCGCGCTAAAGAGCGTAAACCAACGCTATCGTAAATAACGCCACGATCATAATACAGTTGTGCTCTTTGTTCATCGGTAACTTCTGCGCGCAGAATTACTTCAGACAAACGAGCAATAGCGATCTCACTTTTGTAGCTAACTTGTAACGGCTCGGCAATGACTAACTGACTCATTGCTGCTGAGTCACCAGACGCTTTATTAATAGAAGAACACCCTTGTGCGAATAACACAACGCTTAGCGTAATAATGGGTGAAACAAGTTTAAAGAGTGAACTCACCAAAACACCTTAGATTTAATATTGATATTGGTTTGGCAGTATATAAAAAAAGGAGCCTATTGGCTCCCTTTTATTTCAGATAACGATTATCAAATTGTTACCTATTATGAATTACTCTATATCAGAATAAATTTACTCTGAAGCTTCAGGAGCAGCTGATTCAGCAGGCTTTTCCATTGCTTCTTTAATACTTAAACGTACACGGCCTTGACGATCAACTTCTAGTACCTTAACTTTCACTTCTTGACCTTCTTTAAGTACGTCGCTAACGTTGTTAACACGCTCTTCTGAAATTTGTGAAATATGTACTAAACCATCTTTACCAGGCAATACATTAACGAAAGCACCAAAATCAACGATACGTACAACTTTACCTGTATAAAGCGTACCTACTTCAATTTCAGCTGTTAAAGATTTAATGCGGTTAATGGCATCTTCAGCTTGTTCGCCATTAGTTGCGGCAATTTTAACAGTACCATCGTCATCAATTTCGATAGTTGTACCTGTTTCTTCAGTAAGTTGACGAATTGTTGCGCCGCCCTTACCAATGATGTCACGAATTTTATCTTGGCTTACTTTAATCGTATGAATACGCGGTGCAAATTGTGATATTTCTTCACGGTGCCCACTTATTGCTTCATCCATTACTGATAAAATATGAGTACGAGCTGCTTTTGCTTGGTTTAAAGCAATTTGCATGATTTCTTGCGTGATACCTTCAATTTTAATGTCCATTTGAAGTGCAGTAATACCACCTGTAGTACCCGCTACTTTAAAGTCCATATCACCTAAGTGATCTTCATCACCTAAAATGTCAGAAAGAACAACGAATTTTTCGCCTTCTTTTACTAGACCCATCGCGATACCAGCAACTGAAGCTTTAATTGGTACACCAGCATCCATTAATGCTAAAGAAGCACCACATACAGAAGCCATTGAAGAAGAACCATTTGATTCAGTGATTTCCGATACTACACGTACAGCATAAGGAAATTCTTCGATAGTTGGCATAACAGCTAACATACCACGTTTTGCTAAACGGCCATGGCCGATTTCACGACGCTTAGGACTACCAACAAAACCAGTTTCACCTACACAGTATGGAGGGAAGTTGTAATGAAGCATAAATGCATCAGTTTTCTCGCCCATGATTGTATCAAGACGTTGTGCATCACGTTGAGTACCTAAAGTAGCAGTAACAAGTGATTGGGTTTCGCCACGCGTAAATACCGCACTACCGTGAGTTCTTGGTAATACGCCTGTCATTACGTCTAGCGCACGAATCATCTCAGGATCACGACCATCAATACGTGGTGAACCTTGAGTAATACGGCCACGAACAACAGTTTTTTCTAAGTCATGGAATAAATCTTTAGCATCTTGAACGTTAAGCTCTTCGTCTTCAGCAAGCAAAGATTCAACAACAGAATTACGAATTTCAGCAATTTTTTCATAACGAACTGCTTTTTCTGTAATTTGGTAAGCTTCGTTTACTTGACCTTCTGAAAGCTCTGCAATTTTTGCAATTAATTCAGCATTTTTAACTGGTGCAACCCAATCCCATTTAGGATTGTTGACTTCAGTCGCCATTTCAGTAATTGCTGTAATAGCGCCTTGCATTTGATCATGACCAAACATTACCGCGCCAAGCATTACTTCTTCAGATAATACATCAGCTTCTGACTCAACCATTAATACTGCTGAATCTGTACCTGAAACAACTAAATCTAGTTGAGACGTTTCTAACTCTGATTGCAGAGGGTTAAGAATATATTGGCCATCAGTATAACCAACACGCGCTGCACCAACAGGTCCACTAAATGGCATACCTGAAATTGCAAGTGCTGCTGACGTACCGATTAACGAGATAATGTCAGGTGAAATCTCAGGGTTAACTGAAACAACAGTAATAATTACTTGTACTTCGTTAGTAAACCCTTCAGGGAATAACGGACGAATTGGACGGTCAATTAAACGTGCGATTAATGTTTCTTCTTCAGAAGGACGACCTTCACGTTTGAAGAAACTACCTGGAATTTTACCAGCAGCGTAAGTACGCTCTTGATAGTTAACTGTTAATGGGAAGAAATCTTGCCCTGGCTTAGCTTCTTTTTTACCAACCACTGACACTAATACTGACGTGTCGTCCATGCTTGCCATAACAGCACAGGTTGCTTGACGAGCAATAGTGCCCGTTTCTAACGTTACGGTATGCTTACCGAATTGAAATTTCTTAGTAACTGGATTGAACATAAAGTGTCCTTTATCTTTTTAAGTATTATTTATTAATTTTAATCAATCTGTACAATTATTTATTCACTCTCGATTTCTAAATGAAAACCTTATAAATCAAAGGCGAGTTGAACAAAAAATTATACAGTTTGATTGATTAGTGTAAAAAACTCTCCCCTTTAAAAAGGGAATGAAAATTTTCACGCACATTATACTAACTCAACAGGCGAATGCCACCGTCAATGCACGATTGTTTACGATTAATAACAAAAAAGGAGCCTAAGGCTCCTTTTTTAAAATATTTTGCGACTAGATTTGTCGAGATTAACGACGTAAACCTAGTTTAGCGATTAGCGCAGAATAACGCTCAACGTTTTTACCGTTTAAGTAATCAAGTAATTTACGACGTTGTGCAACCATGCGTAATAAACCACGACGTGAGTGATGATCATGGATGTGCTCTTTGAAGTGACCTTGTAAGTGGTTGATTTGCGTAGTTAACAAAGCAACTTGTACTTCTGGTGAACCTGTATCACCTTCTTTTTGAGCGTATTCAGCAACGATTGCTGCTTTTTCTTGTGCGTTTAAAGACATAATAAATCCTTAGTGTTTAAGCTATATTCAATAGCAGATATATGCACCAAGCCAAACACTAATTCAGCCTTGGTGACAAAAGAGCGCGTATTCTATCAGTACAAGAGCTAATTGCAACCGATATATACAGCTATTTATAATATTAAAATTTTAACAGTAGTCGCAAGCCTAAAGAGTTCTTAAAATTTCATCTCGAACAACTATCCGTTTTGGCGCAACTAATCCATTGTCATCGATATGACCGACACCAATAAATTCGCCTTCTTCATTATCACCAATGAAAACTTGCACTAAACCGTCGCTTGGCGCATTAGACGCTTGAACAGGATTACCATGACGTAAATAGTTAGCTGACATATCGTCAATAAACACTGCAGGAATGCCGTCACATGCTGTTGTCATAGGTAATAATAATGGATCTAATAACTCAGACGGCGCTATTTCCTGTTCAACTGCTTGTGCTAATAACTCTTCAAGTTGAGCAAGCGTTACCATTTTATCTGTCGGGTAATTTCCGACTGCACTACGACGCAAATCAGCGACATGGGCGCCACAACCAAGTAACTCACCTAAATCATCAATAATAGTACGTATGTATGTGCCTTTAGAAACATGAATATCTAACTCAACTTCATCATGCTCAAAGCGTAATAAATCGAGACGAAAAACGGTAATATCCCGTGACTCTCTTGGCACCTCTATGCCTTCTCTAGCGTATTTATATAAAGGCTGACCTTGATATTTTAACGCCGAGTACATTGATGGAATTTGTTGTGTTGTGCCGCGAAATGAATCGAGCGCCTTAGCTAGTTGCTCATTCGAAACATCAACGTTTTTTTCTGAAACTATTTCTCCATCCGCATCACTAGTCGTTGTACGAACACCTAGTTTCGCAGTGACTTGATAAGTTTTATCCGTATCAAGTAAGAATTGTGAAAACTTTGTTCCTTCGCCTAAACAAATAGGTAGCATTCCGGTGGCAAGAGGATCTAGCGCACCAGTGTGACCTGCCTTTTGGGCAAAATAAATACGTTTAACTTTTTGCAAAGCACTGTTAGATGACATTTCATAAGGTTTATCAAGTAATAAAACGCCGTTAATTGCACGGCCCTTTCTTCGCTTTGCCATTGACTAACTTTCCTCTGAAGATGACGAGTCATCAAGATCTTTATCGCTATCGACTACCTGTTTGTTATCACTGGCAATAGCATCATCAACAAGGGAAGACATACGAACACCTTCAACCATTGATTTATCATAAACAAAACGTAAATGCGGCATAATACGCGCACGCAATCTTTTGGCTAATAATGAGCGGATATAGCCTTCAGCTTCCGTTAGTACTTCAATGGATGCGTCAATCTCTTCTTGCTCACTGGTAAAGAATGTCACAAATATTTTGGCGTAAGCTAAATCACGTGTCACTTCAACAGCAGAGACTGTTGTCATTGCTAAACGTGGATCTTTGATTTCGCGCATCAAGATAATCGCGATTTCTTTTTGAATTTGCTGACCAACACGATCAGTACGGGCATATTCTCTTGCCATGAGTAACTCCAAATAAATTTTTAAATCGTGGAATTCTTCGAAAACTAAAACGGAGGCTAAGCCCCCGTTTTAACTATCACATTAATAAATTTAATTATTACAGTGAGCGTTGAACTTCAACAACTTCAAAGACTTCGATTTGATCGCCGACTCTTACATCGTTGTAGTTCTTAACACCGATACCACATTCAGTGCCATTACGTACTTCTTGTACGTCGTCTTTAAAGCGACGTAAAGATTCTAGTTCACCTTCGTAAATTACTACGTTTTCGCGTAATACACGGATTGGTTGATTACGTTTGATAATACCTTCAGTTACCATACAACCGGCAATAGCACCAATTTTTGGCGACTTAAATACGTCACGAACTTGAGCAAGACCAATGATTTCTTGTTTAAACTCAGGCGCTAGCATACCGCTCATCGCTTGCTTAACTTCATCAATTAAGCTGTATATAACACTGTAGTAGCGTAAATCAATATTTTCAGTTTCAATCACTTTACGCGCAGAAACATCAGCACGAACGTTAAAGCCAACAATAATTGCGTTTGAAGCAGCCGCTAATGTCGCATCTGTTTCAGTAATAGCACCCACACCACTACCAATTATTTTCACTTTAACTTCATCTGTAGAAAGCTTAGATAGTGAATCAGAGATAGCCTCTAGAGAACCTTGTACATCAGACTTAAGTACAACATTAACTTCAGATATTTCACCCTCAGCCATATTTGCAAACATATTTTCAAGCTTAGCTTTTTGCTGACGTGCAAGTTTAACATCGCGGAATTTACCTTGACGATATAAAGCAACTTCACGCGCTTTTTTCTCATCTTTAACCACTGTTGCTTCGTCACCTGATTGTGGAACACCACTTAAACCTAGAATTTCAACAGGAATTGAAGGGCCAGCAGAGTCTATGCTGCGTCCATTCTCATCACGCATTGCACGAACACGACCGTACTCTAAACCACAAAGTACAATATCACCTTGTTTAAGCGTACCTTCTTGTACTAGTACTGTCGCTACTGGGCCTCGGCCTTTGTCTAGTTTAGATTCAACAACCACCCCACTTGCCATTTGATCAACAACTGCTGTTAGCTCTAATACTTCAGATTGAAGCAAAATAGCATCGAGTAATTCATCAATACCTAAACCTGTTTTTGCTGATACATGAACGAATTGAACGTCACCGCCCCACTCTTCTGAAAGCACGTCATGTTGAGATAATTCACTTTTAACACGATCTGGGTCAGCAGCTTCTTTATCCATTTTGTTAACAGCGATAATAATAGGTGCTTCTGATGCTTTTGCATGTTGAATAGCTTCAATCGTTTGTGGCATAACACCATCATCTGCCGCCACAACAATAATAACGATATCAGTTGCTTTAGCACCACGAGAACGCATTGCAGTAAACGCGGCGTGACCTGGAGTATCAAGGAATGTAATCATTCCGTGACCCGTTTCAACATGATAAGCACCAATATGCTGTGTAATACCACCAGCTTCGGCGTCAGCTACTTTCGCTTCACGAATATGATCAAGTAATGATGTTTTACCATGGTCGACGTGACCCATAATAGTTACAACAGGAGCACGAGTAATTGCTTCACCAGAATCACCTCGATCAGCTAATACGGCATCTTCAAGTGCATTTTCTTTGACTAAAACAACATTAAAGCCCATTTCTTCAGCAACAAGTGCTGCTGTCTCTTGGTCAATTACTTGGTTAATGGTTGCCATAGCCCCCATTTTAAACATTGCTTTAACAACTTCAGCACCTTTTTTCGCCATTTTATTAGCAAGTTCAGCAACAGAAATTGTTTCACCAATGCGAATATCTTGTACTTTGGTTTCTACAGGCTTAGTAAAACCATGCTTCAAGCTTTCAGGTGAGTTTAAAGATAATTTGCCTTTTCCTTTACCTTTTCCACCACGATGTGGCTTATCTGCTGCCGCTTTTTTCTTACGACGACGACGGCCACCACTTTCTTCAGCAGAGTCACTTTTGTCTTCAGCTTCTTGAGCATATTTAGATGAAGTTAAATGAACAACTTCTTGCTCTTTAGCTTTACGCTCTGCTTCTTGTATTTTCCAACGCTCTTCATTTTCTTCAGCAAGTTTGCGCGCTGCTTCTGCCGCTTCAGCAGCTTCAGCTTCAACTTTCGCCGCTAATTCTTTTTCTTGTTGAATTCGAAGTGCTTTTGCTTCTTCAGTTTCAACAGTTTTAACAACTTCTTTAACTTCTTTGACTTCTTTCGCTTTAGCAGCAGATGCTTGCTTAGCTTTTTCAGCAGCTTCCGCTCTTGCTTTAGCAGCAGCTTCAGCTGCTACTTCTGCTTTCGCTGCAGCAGCAGCTTTGGCATTTTCAGCTTCTTTGGCGTCAGCAATTGCTTTTGCTTGCGCTTCTGCTTCTGCTTTTGCTGCAGCTTCTTCTGCTGCTTTTGCTTCAGCTTCTGCCATTTGCTGTAATTCAATATCACTACGTTTTACATATGTACGCTTTTTACGTACTTCAACTTGTACCGATTTGGCTTTGCTGCCATGACCAAGCACTAACGTAGATTTAGTTTTACGGTTTAGTGTCATTTTGCTTGGGTTTGAAGAAGAGTCGTCACCATGTTGCTTTTTCAAGTGCTCCAACAAGGCTTCTTTTTCTTCTTGTGTTACCGAATCTTTTACCGTTTTATTCACGCCTGAATCAGCTAACTGGCTAATCAAACGATCCGCCGGTGTGCCGATTTCTTTAGCTAGATCTTCAACTGTTACGTTTGACATCTATGATTTTCTCCCGGGAATTTATTCTTCGTTAAACCAACAAATATTACGTGCGGCCATAATCAGCTCACCCGCTTTGGTTTCATTTAATTCTTCAATATCAGCAAGTTCATCTATACCTTGCTCTGCAAGATCTTCAAGTGTAATAACACCGCGACTTGCTAAAACATACGCTAGGTGACGCTCTAAACCTTCAAGGGCAAGTAAATCTGCCGCAGGCTCTGCGCCTTCTAATGTCTCTTCGCTAGCTAATGCTTGAGTAGTAATTGCTTCTTTAGCTCGTTCTCTCAACGCTTCAACGATATCTTCATCTAGTCCGTCGATTTCTAACAATTCAGCCACTGGCACAAAAGCAATTTCTTCTAATGAAGTAAAGCCTTCTTCAGCTAACATGGTGGCAAAATCATCATCAATATCTAATTTTTCGGTAAATAAATTGATTACCTTATCGTTTTCAGCTTGATGTTTTTCATTCATGTCGCTAACAGTCATTACGTTCAGTTCCCAACCAGTTAACTGGCTAGCTAAACGTATATTTTGACCGCTGCGACCAATGGCCATGGCTAAATTGCTTTCTTCAACAGCAATATCCATAGTGCCTTTATCTTCATCAACAATGATGGAAGCAACTTCAGCTGGTGACATTGCATTGATAACATATTGTGCAGGGTTATCATCATACAATACGATATCAACACGCTCACCACCTAACTCTCCAGATACAGCTTGTACACGAGAACCTCGCATACCGACACATGCACCAACAGGGTCAAGACGCTTATCGTTACTTTTAACTGAAATTTTAGCACGAGAACCAGGGTCACGAGCAGCCCCTTTAATCTCTAGCATTTCTTCGCCAATTTCAGGTACTTCAATGCTGAAAAGTTCAATCAGCATTTCAGGTTTAGTGCGACTAACAAATAGTTGCGCACCACGAGCTTCTGGTTTTATCTCGTACAATAAACCGCGTACGCGATCTCCTGGACGAAAATTTTCGCGAGGTAACATATCGTCTCGATAGATGATAGCTTCAGCGTTATTACCTAAATCAAGAATAACACTGTCACGACTTGCTTTTTTAACAACACCAGTAACTAACTCACCAATTTGTTCTTGGTAAGCATCAACAATTAACCCGCGTTCAGCTTCACGAATTTTTTGAACAATGACTTGCTTAGCTGTTTGAGTAGTAACACGATCAAAGGTAACTGACTCAATTTGCTCTTCAATATAATCGCCTAATTTAATCTCGCTATCATCAAATTGAGCAGCAGATAAAGTTATTTCAGCGTATGAATTTTCCATTTCCTGATCGTCAGCAATTACTAACCAACGGCGAAATGTGTCAAACTCGCCAGATGTACGATCGATACATACACGAACAGCGATATCGCCATCGTATTTTTTCTTAGTGGCAGTTTCTAAAGCAGTTTCCATTGCTTCAAAAATACTCTCACGTGGTAATGCTTTTTCGTTAGAAACAGCATCTACAACCAGTAATATTTCCTTACTCATGCTACTTTGCCTTTATCTGTAATTATTTTTCAATATTAATTCAATGAGTTATTTTTCAAAATTGTAAACAAGGTTAGCCTTGTCCACATTACTAAAAATAAGTTCGTATTCTTCGCCATCAAGTGCAACAATTAATGTGTCGTTCTCAATTGCAGTTAATTTTCCTTTAAACTTACGACGCCCATTTAATGGCATCGATAACCTAAGGTTAATCGTTTCGCCAATCACCGCTTGAAAATGAGACATTTCAAATAACGGGCGATCTAAACCTGGCGATGACACTTCTAGGTTATATTCAGTACTTATCGGGTCTTCAACATCTAAAATTGCACCAACTTGACGGCTTACTTCGGCACAGTCGTCAACTTCAATGCCATTTTCATGATCAATAAACAATCGCAAAACTGAATGATTTCCGGCACTAATAAATTCACATCCGAGTAACTCTTTACCTACTTCTTCTACAGCAGGTCTAAGCATATCAGTCAATTTTTGTTCAAATTTAGCCAATCGTATTCTCCAATGGGTGGTCTTTATTTATAAAAGCCCAAAAACAAAAAAAGGGCTTAAAGCCCAGAAACAACATCGCAATCATTGTAATAAGGAATGAATCTAGAAAATAAAACTTGCTAGATAAAACTCCACATACAAAAAAGCCCCTGTCACTAGGGGCTTTAATCACTGAAACCCTATGTGTATCAATTATCAGTATATAAACTCAATAATCGACGTTATATAACAAGAGTAAAATTATCCAGCTAAGTTGCTTTTAAATTCCTCAGTGTGCTCTTGCTATATTTAAGCTAGGTGAATTATATAGAGACTCCCTGTTAAGCGCAAGGATAATTGCCAAATAACTCTTTTTTTCATTGATAATTTTTACGTTCAGAGTTAGCAATAACAAACTATTTTACAATTTAGAATAGTTTATGCTTTACAAGCAGTTAGTATAATAAGAACATTCATGCTATAAATAGTGGTAGGAAGTTTTAAATGTATTCTTTAGGGCCGATTATTTAATTATGTACACATTTTCTCAATTATTAATAAGAAATATTTTTTTAGGTATTATTTTTAGTATCACAGCTACAATAATATCTTTAATGATGTTAGGTAATCACTTTCAAGATAAAACCATAAAGCAGCAGCAAGTTATTACCGCTATAGCCCAAAGTAATGCGTCAACAAACGATGCAAAATCGCTTGGCGCAATATTACGCGATGTATCGCCTTATGCCAAACTTACAATTAAAAACAATTCCAGTGAAGATACTTACTCGTATACGAAGCCAGATCAAAGTTCATCAATTCCTTTAATCACCCCCGGTATAAAAAAGTTTTCCAATAATACGCTAGGTTTAACAATTTCTTATCAGTTAGATTTCTCTCAGCCTATAATGGTAATTATCAAACTAATTGGCACACTTTTTTTAGTTTCAAATATTTTTATCATTTTAGGTTCATGGTTAAGTATTAGAAAGCATAAAAATTTCTTCCTCGCGATTAGCCAACAAATAAAAAATGACTTATCTAATATTAACAATGTCGAACAAGCGCCAACTGAAGCTGATAATAACGATCTTTTTGATATTCCAGAGTTAAAAGAAGGAATTAATGAAATTAAAGACTTAATGAGTCATCAAATAAATAACTCTTCAGCACTAGAAAAAGAAGCTTATTTAGACTCTTTAACCTCTCTTCAAAATAGAGGACGTTTTGTTCAGTATTATGAAAATGAAGTTATTCAAGAAAAAAGTTCACTTAATTTTGGTGTATTATTAATTACACGATGTTCTGAACTACAAACAATTAATCAAATACATGGCTATCGCGAAGGTGATAACTACATAGTGACGATCGCGGAGATTTACCAAAAGGCACTAATTAGTTATCCCACGGCTAAATTGTTTAGACTAAACAGTTCAGATTTTGCTTGTATTATGCCTAATACGCAGTTAAAAGATGCAGAAGAGTTTGCACAAGATTTAACGAGAAAATTTAATGAGTATCAACAAGCTGCAGAACTTGAATCTATTGCTTATACGGGCTTAGTTTACTTTGATAAGTCTAAACCTCTTGGAGAGTTACTTGCACTCGCTGATACTGGTGTGAGCGTTGCTCAAACACAAAACATGAATGCTTGGTACTCACAAAAAGATACTGACATTCTACAAAATAACACTGTTAATTATGGTCATCAAAACTGGCGACAAGAAATCGATAGTGTCATAGATAATCAGCGTATTTCTTTATTACTGCAACCTATTCAGCCCAACAGCCCCAATAGCAAAGTGTATGGAGAGGTGTTAGCCCGCTTTCTCAACACTAATGACGAAATGTTACCTACCGCATCTTTTATTGCCATGGCCGAAAAACTAGATAAAATTGTCGCGCTTGATCGTTTAATTATTGAGACAGCAATAACAGAAATACAAGAGAAAAACCTTAATGACCAAAGCTTTGGCATAAATATAAGTGCCAGATCAATTAACGATGAACACTTCCTTATTTGGTTAGAGCGACGATTATTAAGAGAGGCCTCTGTTGCTTCTCGGTTAATCTTTGAAATTACAGAAAATGGTTTACAACATAACATTAAAACCAGTAAACGCTTTATTGATATGATTCATCGCGTAGGCTCAAGAGTCACTGTTGAAAGGTTTGGTGTTGGGTTAACTTCATTTAAATTCTTTAGAGATTTAAAGCCCGACTTTATAAAAATGGACAGTACATACACTCGTGACATCGATGAAGATAAAAATAATCAATATTTTTTACGCTTAATGGTCGACTTAGCACACAGGCTCAGTATTAGCGTACTCGCAGAGAGTGTCGAAAGCCAAGAAGAAAAACATGCTTTGAGCAAACTATTTATTGATGGCTGCCAAGGCTTTTATATTGGTAAGCCAAATCCTTTATAGTTTAAATATCTTAAAAAGTATTTCACAAACGCCATTTATGAAAATAACTGGCGTTTTTTTGTTGTTAATCAAAAAACTCATAATACCCCTACAACTAACCTGTTGTTTATTGATTAATAAAGACGGATAATAACGCTAATTTGATATGATTTTATAAAAAAAATGACTGATTATTTACTGTTACTTATTGGTACTGTACTAGTTAACAACTTCGTTTTAGTACAGTTTCTAGGCCTATGTCCTTTTATGGGGGTTTCATCTCGTACTGAAACTGCTATTGGTATGTCGTTTGCGACAACTTTTGTTATGACATTGGCCTCGTTGCTCAGTTACCTAATCAGCCATTATATTCTTATCCCTCTATCCCTTGAATATTTAACAACCATGACGTTTATTTTAGTTATCGCGGTTGTTGTGCAATTTACAGAAATGGTCGTGCATAAAACTAGCGCTAACTTATATCGTTTACTTGGCATATTTTTACCCTTAATTACCACTAATTGTGCCGTATTAGGCGTTGCGTTGCTTAATATAAAACAGCAACATAATTTCTTTGAGTCAATAATTTATGGATTTGGTGCAGCAGCTGGCTTTTCATTAGTATTAATTATGTTTTCAGCTATGCGCGAAAAGCTTGCCAATGCAGATGTACCAACCCCTTTTAAAGGTCCAGCTATTGCTATGATAACTGCAGGTTTAATGTCATTAGCCTTTATGGGCTTTTCAGGGTTGGTGAAGTTTTAATGGAAACGTTAATTGCAATTATAGTGCTTGGGATCATGGCCGCTTTATTTGGCGCACTTTTAGGGTTCGCTTCTATTAAGTTTAAAGTGGAAGGCGATCCTCTTGCCGAGCAAATTGATAATATTTTGCCGCAAACTCAGTGTGGTCAATGTGGTTACCCAGGATGTAAGCCATACGCTAATGCCGTTGCTAACGGCGAAGCTATTAACAAGTGTGCCCCTGGTGGTGATGATACTATCAAAAAAATAGCCGATTTAATGGGTGTAGAAGTACAACCTCTCGATGAAAACCACAATCAAGACAATAGTCCTAAAGTAGCTTTTATTATTGAAGAAGACTGTATCGGTTGTACCAAGTGTATTCAAGCATGTCCAGTTGATGCAATTTTAGGTGCTGCTAAGCAAATGCACACCATTATCACTGACGAGTGTACAGGCTGTGACCTTTGCGTTGCACCATGTCCTGTTGATTGCATTGAAATGCGCCCTATTGCAACAACCATTCAAAACTGGCAATGGGATTTAAATACCATTCCTGTTACCCAGCTTGATTAAGTGAGAAAACAGTGAAGTCAATTATCGAGCGGATCAAAAAAGGTCAATTCTGGAAATTTCATGGCGGCATTACCCCTCCTGAGCAAAAGTTTCTAACAAATGATAAACCAATCAGAACCATAGAACTCCCACCCGAGCTTATTGTTCCTTTGCAACAGCATATTGGGCAAGTTGGTGAGTTATTAGTAAAAACAGGTGATAAGGTATTAAAAGGGCAAGCGTTAACCGAACACGCCAACCATATGTGTGTGCCCATTCATGCACCAACTAGCGGCACAGTAAACGCAATTAAACAATCAACCATTGCTCATCCTTCAGGTTTAACAGGACTTTGTGTATTTATCACCCCTGATGGTGATGATAAATGGGTTGACCGTACAAGCTGCGAAGATTATCTAGAATTATCGCGACCAACTATTATGAGTAAAATTGCCAATGCGGGAATTGCAGGCATGGGTGGCGCTGGCTTTCCGACTCATATCAAACTACAAACACAATCTGCGATTAATTTCCTAATTATTAATGCCGCTGAGTGTGAGCCTTACATCACTGCTGATGATTTATTAATTCGAGAACAAAGCAGTACGATTGTTGATGGCATTAAAATTTTAGATTATTTATTACAGCCTAAACAGATTTTAATTGGGATTGAAGATAATAAACCCGATGCAATTAAAGCACTAAAATTTGCTACCAAAGAACTAGAAAATGTCACCGTTTGTGTGTTGCCAACCAAATACCCTACCGGTGGAGAAAAGCAACTCATTAAGGTGTTAACAGGCTTAGAAGTGCCCAGTGGTAAATTGCCATTACAATTGGGTATTGTCATGCATAATATTGCTACCTGTTTTGCAATTGCTGATGCCGTTATTAATGACACACCATTAATCCGACGAGTGGTTACCGTAAGTGGTCAAGCCTTAGATAAGCCTCAAAACCTCTGGGCTTTATTAGGTACTCCTATTAATTATTTATTAACTCAATGTGGTCTTCAACAAACCGGTAAAAAGCATTTGATCATGGGCGGTCCAATGATGGGGTTTAGCTTAGCCAATGACAATGTGCCTGTTTCAAAGACAACAAACTGTATTTTAGCACCGAGTGAACAAGAAATATCTTCACAAGATCAAGAGGTTGATTGTATTCGTTGCGGCCAATGTGCCGATGTATGCCCTAGCCAACTATTGCCTCAAGAGCTACAATGGAGTGCTAAAGCAAAAGATAATAATCAGCTATTAAAATTAAATTTATTTGATTGTATTGATTGTGGAGCTTGTGCTTACGTATGCCCTAGTAAAATCCCTTTAGTTCAATACTACCGAGTCGCTAAAGCTGAAATTCGTCAACAACAGATGCTTGACGTACAGGCTGATAAAGCCAAAATTCGTTTTGAAGCTCGTAAACATAGACTAGAACAAGACAAACTAGCGCGAGAAGAAAAACATAAAAAAGCAGCGGAAGCACGTAAAGCGGCAATGGACAGCAAAACTGAATCAGGTAAAAGCGCCACATCAGCTGTTGCTGCTGCGCTTGCTCGTGTAAAGGCTAAAAAATCTGCGCAAACGACGAATGAAAGCGCGAAAGAAGATATTACCGAAACTGCTAACAAAAACCCTAAATCACCTGACAATAACTCTCCAGAGAAAGCGCAGGTAGCCGCGGCTATTGCAAGAGCAAAAGCCAAGAAAAAAGCAGCTAAAGACGCATTATCAAACACGGTTCAAGAAAAATCTACAACTGAGCAAGATGTAATTGATAACAATGAAGAAAACAAGGAAAAAATATCAACGACAAACAATGACAGTAAAAAGGAAAAGATAGCCGCAGCAGTAGCAAAAGCTAAGTTAAAATCTAAAGAGCGAAAAACGACTAATACAAAATCAGCTACAGATGAGCCTATAAAAAGTAAGCCTGCTAAAGAAAAAAGTACTGAACAAACTAAAAGCGCTAAAGGCAAAAAAACCGCTACAGAAAAAACATCTAAGACTAGTGTAAGCGCCAAAGAGAAAGCAGCTAAAAGCAAACCGATTAAAAACACTACCGGTAAAAAAAATACCGACGAAGAAAAACCAGCGAAAGAGAAAGCCGTTAACACATCAAACTCTATGGAAGATGAAAAGAAAAGAAAAATTGCCGCTGCGGTTGCTAAGGCAAAAGCAAAAAAACAACTAAAAAAAGAGACTAAATAATACTATGGCCTTTTGGATAGCAAGTTCACCGCACAGTCACATTAAAAAGGAAACATCGGGCCTGATGCGGTTAGTGATTTACGCCACTATTCCTGGCATTTTTGCTCAGTGGTACTTTTTTGGCTCTGGTAATTTAATTCATATTGCTTTAGCGATAACAACTGCGTTAATTGCTGAATTTTCAATCCTTTCACTACGTAGCAAAAAAATCAGTGCGGAATTATTTGATGGTAGTGCTATTCTGACAGCCGTGTTACTTGGCATTAGTATACCTTCACTAGCACCATGGTGGATTTCTGTACTTGGCGCTTTATTTGCTATCGTTATTGTTAAGCAACTCTACGGTGGATTAGGCCATAACCCTTTTAACCCTGCGATGGCAGCTTATGTCATGCTGCTTATTTCATTTCCTGTTCAAATGACATTATGGCAACCTCCCTTACATCTAATGTCGTTTGATTTAAACTTTACTAACACCCTATCGACCATATTTACAGGCTTTACACTAGATGGATTTTCAACAGAACAGTTACGTACTCATATTGACGGCTATACATTAGCAACCCCACTAGACACTTTAAAAACTAATTTAACGCTTGGGCTAACAGTTTCAGAAAGCTTCCAAAATCCGGTATTTGGTCAACATTTTGGTGTTGGTTGGGAATGGGTCAATGCAGGATTTTTAGTGGGCGGCATATTTTTAATCGCTAAAAAAGCCATCGACTGGGTAACGCCTGTTAGCTTTTTAACAAGCTTATTTATTTGCTCATTAATCGCTTTTATGATCGCCCCTGATACAAGTGCTTCTACAATGTTTCATTGGTTTAGTGGTGCTACCATGTTAGGCGCGTTTTTCATCTTAACAGATCCTGTGTCAGGAGCTACCAGTACTAAGGGCCGCATAATATTTGCTGCGCTTGCAGGGTTATTAGTTTACTTAATTAGAAAGTTTGGCGGTTACCCAGACGCTATTGCTTTTACAGTGCTACTCTGCAATATGAGCGCACCACTGATTGATCAATACACTCGACCACGAACTTACGGTCATCAAAGCGAGAAAGAATAATGCCGATGTCGGTTGCTATCAGCAAAAACAGTAAAATTTTAGCGCTTTTCGCCATTGCTTGTACCGCTATGGTCGGTTTAGTGAACGAGCTAACAAAAGAGCAAATTTATATTCAACATCAAAAGCAATTACTATCCACTTTAAACAGCATTATAGAGCCTGAACGTTATAACAATGAGCTTACTCTTGACTGCATTAAAGTAACCGATGATGCACTAGGCTCTGATGAACTACAAACGGTTTACCTTGCTCGTTTAAACTCTAGCCCTGTTGCAGGAGCTTTAACCTTTATTGCGCCCGATGGTTACAATGGTAAAATTGAACTTATTGTTGCGGTAAATATAGATGGTAGTATAAATGGGGTTCGTACCTTATCTCATCAAGAAACTCCCGGCTTAGGGGATAAAGTAGAACTTGTTAAAAGTGACTGGATTAACAGCTTCTCTGGTAAACAATTAAATAGTGACAATGACAGTCGATGGGCAGTAGTGAAAGATGGCGGGATGTTTGATCAATTTACAGGTGCAACCATTACCCCAAGAGCTGTAGTAAAAGCAGTAAAAAAAGCGACTAATTATTTTAATCAACATCATAAAGAGCTGTTTACTCAAACGAATGACTGTCAAATAGAGCAGCCTTTAATTGATGAAGCTCCAAAGACTGACAGAGACACGAATGAAGATTAACGAAGAATACAAAGAAATAGCTTGGCAAGGCATATGGAAAAATAATCCTGGTTTAGTGCAATTGCTTGGTCTTTGTCCTTTATTAGCAGTAACATCAACTATTACCAATGCGTTAGGTTTAGGCATAGCTACATTACTGGTACTTGTTTGCTCCAATGCAACGGTATCAGCGGTACGCCAATGGGTTCCTAAAGAGGTCCGCATTCCTATTTTTGTATTAATTATTGCCTCTTTCGTAAGTTGTGTGCAGTTAATCATGCAAGCTTATACATTCGAGCTGTATAAAGCCTTAGGCATATTCCTGCCATTAATTGTCACTAATTGTGCCATTATAGGTCGTGCAGAAGCATACGCCTCAAAAAATCCATTAAAACAAGCGTCTTTTGATGGGTTAATGATGGGAATAGGTTTTGCCTTAGTTTTATTAGCACTTGGTGCTATTAGGGAAGTTTTAGGCCAAGGAACCTTATTTGATGGCGCTCACTTACTGTTAGGTGACTGGGCATTAACATTACGTGTTGAAGTTCTCCAATTAGATAATCAATTTCTCTTAGCTATTTTACCTCCTGGTGCATTTATTGTGATGGGGCTTTTAATTGCTGCAAAAAATGCTTTTGATGTGAAAATCGCTCAAAAAACACCAAAAGTAGAACAAGAAAGTATTGAAAGAGTACGAGTTAATTTTGACGCACAATAAATAAGTAGCACTGTTGTAACGCCTAAAAATGTTTTCCACTGCTAAAGGCTAAGTTATCAGCTGATCCTGACAAAAATCAAAATAAATAGAAAATTATGAATAAAAATAAACGATTAGAGATTTTGACTCGATTAAGGGATAACAACCCAGAGCCAACGACTGAATTAAACTTTTCTTCACCTTTTGAACTACTCATTGCGGTACTTTTATCCGCGCAGGCAACAGATGTAAGTGTCAATAAAGCAACTGATAAGCTTTACCCTATCGCCAATACTCCTCAAGCGATATTAGATTTAGGCTTAGATGGTTTAAAATCTTATATAAAAACCATAGGCTTATTTAATACTAAAGCAGTAAACACCTTGAAAACCTGTCAAATGTTAATCGACCTACATCAAGGAGAAGTACCAGAAAACCGTGCAGCATTAGAAGCACTTCCAGGGGTAGGTAGAAAAACAGCGAATGTAGTGTTAAATACCGCTTTTGGCTGGCCTGTAATAGCTGTGGATACACATATATTCCGTGTATCTAATCGTACTAAACTCGCCATGGGTAAAGATGTAGTCGCTGTAGAACAAAAGCTTGAAAAGGTTGTCCCTAAAGAATTTAAAGTAGACGTACACCACTGGCTAATACTACACGGGCGTTATACCTGCGTTGCACGTAAACCTAAGTGCGGCAGCTGTATTATTGAAGACTTGTGTGAGTTTAAAGACAAGACTGAATAACTCTTCTGCTATGCGTGAAGTTTTGACATAGGGTCAAAACATCAAACTGCACAGTAAAGTGGACTAATTAGTACTAAAAGTTGCACTTTAACCATTTAGAAAAGCTAGTTGATTAAATAACTATTTCAAATTTTTTATAATAGTCATTCCAGTTTCTCTAAGTAGCCCGGCAGCCTCAGGAAAGCTAGTGTTGGTCACAATGGATATAGCGATATTAAGGTCTAAAAAAACAATTATCCAATTCTGTGTACCTTCTAACCCACCATGGTGTATATAATAATTTCCTAAACTTTCGTCCTCTGAAGCGATCCATGAATAAGCTATATAATCATTACCACTAACATGAAATAATTTTTTATGTGATTCTTTAATGACTTTACTTTCTTCTTTTAGTTGCCACTTCATATATTTTACAAGATCTGACATAGTAGTCTTTATGTAGCCACTCCCACCCCATAGTACTTCAGGAGTAAGGTGAGCTTTTGCTATCTCACCTTTCTCATTATAACCATATGCAACGTCCTTAAGCTGCTCTTGAGCCAAGTTCACTTTCGTATCTTTCATATTAGTTTCTGATGACAATACTTGCTGTAATAAATTATCGAATGGCATTTGGTAAACAGTTTCTAATATATATGATAAAAGCTCTATTCCCGCACTTGAGTAATGGTATTTACCTTTATTTTCTGAAGGGTTTACATTATTTAATGCCTTTAAAAACGATGTTTTGGATAATGTTTCAGCCCTTAAACCTAAATCTACATAACCTCTTGGTAATCCTGAACTGTGAGTCAAAAGCTGTCGAACGGTCACAGGATTTTTTTCAGTACTTAATTTGTCTAGTTTATTATTAATATACTTATTGATGTTATCGTTCAAAGATAGCTTTCCATCTTTCACAGCATAAGCGGTAATCAACCCCGTCATGGTTTTACTTACAGACCCTATTTCATAAATTGTGTTATCTGTCGGGGTATTTCCTTTATGCCTTGTGAGTTCACCAAAATGTAAAATAACTGAATCCGTTTCCGTAACGACCCCTATAGATGTAGAAACAAAACGAGAGTCCTGCAAGAGTTGATTAGCGTGCATTGTTACAATGTTTGAAATGTCTTTATTGGAGATTATATCGCTATTTTTAGCTTGCACCTGCCCAAAAAAAGTAAGAAATAAAATGAAAGCTAACGTAATTTTTTTATACATAAAACACCTATTATTTGATTCGCATTAATGTTTTTTATCAAAGCAGTTTTGATTTGATAATAGGGATATTAGTAAGGTTCAAGATTGATTTCGACCGACTATAAAAGTCGGACGTCTTATATATAAAGGGTTTGCGCTAGAAGATATAAATTTAATCGTTTAATCGTTCTTTTCTATATTGGGATGGAGTCACTGTTAAATGCTTTTTAAAAGCAGTGTTAAAAGACGATTTTGAATTAAAACCAACTTCTAACAATATCTCTAAAATCGCTTTTTGTTTATTGCTTTTTAAAGAAAGGATATTTGCAGCTTCATTAACTCGATAACTATTTATGAAATCAAAAAAGTGTTGCCCAAGGTGATGATTGAGTACGGTTGAAATTTCTAAGGCAGGTATATTTAATTGCTTTGCCAACGTGTCAATGTTTAGTGATGGATTCAGATAAGGTTTATTAAGCGACATATGGCACTTAATTGTGGATAACACTCTCTGTGCTTCATTAGCATCAACAATTACATCTTCACTTGGGTTCTGTGGAAGTTTTTTTGGTTCAAGTGATTCAACTTTTGAGCTAATACCTTGAAATATTGCAGGTTTATGAAGTGCTTGCCATAATATCCAACAAACAAAAAATAGTGTGACTGTCATCATTAAAGGAGTTAATAAGTTCAATAGTCCTTGTAACTCGGTAAATTTGATAATATTACGCGCTAAAACAATAGTGTGAATCAATTAAAAAAGCCATCATAAAATTGTTTAACCATTGCTTATTGAGTATTTCAATATTTGAATAGTTATTTAAAACAGTTAATTTATAACGGTTTAATTTCTTAAAAATCAATGCTAGATAGAAGAACATTTGCAAGTAGAGCACTACATGAACAAACAACACTTCAAATAAAGGTTCATGGTTGTTATAAAAGGACATTTTTGCAATGTCATCTGCAAGGTGAAAGCGGGGAATAAAGATTAAACAAATAATAATAAACGGAATAGCATGCAGCAGGTCTTTCGTTTTGAGCTTTAAATCACTATAAATAATAGACTTTACGTAAAAATAAAGTGTAGGCGCTAGCAAAGTCGAAAAGTTAGCACGAAACATATCTAGATTTAAATGATCACCATAAAAGCCAGAAAATATAAAGTTACTGATATCAAGCGCAGTGATTAATAAAAAAACAGCTAAAATTTTATTACTTAATTGATTGCCAGAATGAATATTTAGGAGGAAGACCGCAACTAATAAATGAGTGAAAAAAACTAATAATGCAATACTCTCGGTCATTTTAGTTAGTTATTTTAGGGAAATTGTTGAATCATACATGATAAATGACAATCAGACTATGCTCCAAACCAAGTAATATCAGAGCTATAAATAGGGAGTAAAAATAGGCATAGTTATGCGCTCACTCAATTTAATTAACAAGTTTGCTACTTTAGAAAACAATCAAATTTGCCTTATACAGTTAATACTAAAACATACTATTTACGAAATTTCGCTCTAAAATGAACACACCATCTAGTTTACTTATAATTCGGCTGGCCAACAATAGCGGTAGACACCCATATTGACCGCGTATCAAACCGCACTAAGTTCGCCATAGGTAAAAACGTGGTGGAAGTTGAACAGAAGCTGCTTAAAGTTGTTCCTGCTGAATTCAAAGTTGACGTGCACCACTGGCTTATACTTCATGGCCGTTATACCTGCGTTGCCCGTAAACCGAAATGTGGTTCGTGTATTATTGAAGACTTGTGTGAGTTTAAGGATAAAACCGAGTAACAAAAGACAGCTAAGAGCGAACAACGGACCGTGGTTTTAATATTTTGATGACTTCTATTATCCAAAAGCAGACATTAGCATTGAATTTTTTAGTCTCCTATGTGCCAAAAACGGAAGTTGACTACCCAATATTAAAAGACGGCTTTGATACGAAAACTGACGTTAGTTTTGGCTTATCTAACGACAAGTGCTCCAACACTGCGGACATTAACCTGTGAGGGCTTATAGTTGATTCGGATTGGAAATCGTATCGGTAATGCCCTGTTAATGGCTTTCAATTGAAATAAAAAATTAAAATTAAGGGTTTAATTTACAGCATACTAAATGAGTAACGTATTTTATAGTACAGATGTAGCGACCGATCATTAATTCCTTTATTGATTATGAGTTCCATACTTTCCACCTAATAAGCTGATTAATCCGTCACTGGGCTAATAACACCTTATTATTAATCACCGCCTTGCTCTTGTTAGTTTTTACTTCGCAAGTATTGGTCACTTACTTATGCGAAATGGTATTATGAATTATCCCCTCATATGGTGCGTAAAGCTGAACAGAAAACACCAACAATAGATTATCAAGCATATTACATTTTCCAATGTAAAAAGCAGATAACTATTAAATTATCTGCTTCTGTTTTAAGCCTACTTATTAAATTGAATAAAAAACTTAATCTATCAGTTCAAAGTCACTTGGTTTCCATGTTCTATCAAACCAAGCCTGCAATGGACCATATAGGCGCAGTACAGTAAACCACGCTTTGTTAGGTACGGTTTCAGTCCAGTTAGCTTTTAGTTTACCTTTAGGTGGAGTAGGACCAAAATATAAGTCAACACTACCGTCTTTGTTATAAACAAGTTTGTCTCGTTTGTTGTTTTTACTTGGGTAATCTGCACCGCCTGGTATTTGTAGTTCTGAGCGTGTTTGTGGGTCATAAACCACCACTGACCAAAAATCTTTAGCGGGAACGTTCGCGGGGATATTCACTTTATAGCTATTACTGCCATTAAACATTTTACCGTTTTTATCTTCCGTAGCAAAAGCATAATTAGAGCCAACGCCCGGAATTTCTAGCGCCATCGCAGGTGTGTTTACTGTTGCAGAATAAAAAAATAACGTACGCGCATCTAAATTACGTCCGCCCATTCCTTTGTCTTTCAACCATTGGTAATCTCCACCAATAAAACCGGTATACCATTTTCTGTCATCAAAGAAGTAAGCGGTTTTATCACGAGGTTTTAACCAAATTGCACGTGCTGTCGCATTACCTACTTTAATAGATTCTTGTAATATAGCTTTCATTCGTGCGTCAGGGTTAAAAGGTTTACCCTTTTCAATACCAATAGCGGCAGCTTGACCACGCAGTTCAGGATCTAAAAATGAAATTGGCTCTTTTTGTAGTACCGGCCATAACTCTTCATAAAATTTATAGGTATTAGCATGAATAGTATTGAAAAATTTACCACTACCGTTAATGAATGCCATTTCCTTTGGATTTTTCGCATTAGCTAATGGATATATTTTTAAACCAGTGCGCCACATTTTAGAAGAAAAGTCAGTTTTTCCGTCTTTTAAGAAACCGCGTAATGCCACCCAGTTATGGTAACTAGTCGATTGAGCAATCCACACTTTAGTTTCTTTATCGCCAACCATCACTGTTGCACGGGTATCTTTACCACGGTATTGCAAACCATTTAACGTTGGTTTTAAATCACCTTTGTAATCAGGTGGTAAAATAACATAAGTACCACCTTTCATGGCATCAGGTCCTGGTGCGCCCATGTCTACGACAAAACGGAAGAAAGCATCATTGATAGTTCCTGGTCCAGCACCAGCAGGAATTTCAATTACTGTTACACCGTCTTTTTCTAAATCAAGCATTGCTAACGCATAAACCGTATCAGTATTACCCGTCAAAAATAATGGGTTTGAATCCAATAAGTCATCAAAAATGAGAACTTCATTATAGTCATCCGCGCCCATTTCTTTCATACCTAAGCGAATACCTTCAATAGAAGTTGCAGGAATAAAATTTAAGAACACTTCTACACCACGATAAAAATCTAGGTTGTCATAAACCTTGGTAATGGTTTCGTCTGTTGGGATACCGTCAAAAAAGTTCAAATCACCAATACGTGTTTCAACTTTATCAGGTGTCATAATTTCGTCAGGTATTTTGTGGTTAAAACCTGGTGTTGCTGTTTCGGTAACTGCAAACGCGCTTTGTATACTTGCTATTAAAATTGTAGCACTGGCTAATGCAATTACTATTTGAGGAAGTTTGTTCATTAATTGGTCTCCATACTTTAGAATTAATGAGATTTTAAAAAATCATATCATTATTGCTACTATGCTACTATAAGTCATTGGAAATAGCTGTAATTTTACACCTGCCCTGCAGCTTGTAGTGGTTTTTGGTTAAAATTGTCCCTAATATGTTCATAACTTCACAAAAGCTAATGTCAGCTTAGGCTAGTTGCTGCCGTTATAATCTTAATAGCATACGTCCGTTGCTCGCTCAAAGCTGACATTATTTAAGTCAACTTGAAATGTCAGCTAACGTATCATTGCAGTCTTAATCGTTAAGTCCCTTAAAGATCTGCTTTTGGCACAATGCAACCTAAGACAATCGAACTATTTATTATCTATCTATATTACCTTTTGTTTGGCCCACTATCTCCATCCCCCCACATTGACCGAGTATCAATTTGCACAAAATTCGCCATGGGTAAAACGTGATTGAAATGGAACAAAAGCTTTAAAAGTTGTTCCTGCCGAGTTTAAAGTAGACATCCATCACTGACTATTCCCCACGGCCGTTATACCTGTGTTGCTCGTAAGCCTAAATGCGGTTCGTGTATTATTGAAGATTTGTGTGAATTTAAAGATATAACCGAGTAGAAAAATCAGCGTATAAACGAAGTAGGTATATAATGAACAACTAAGATTGATATAACGGAAATATTGTTCAGCTTTATTTATTACAATTGCTCTTTTAGCCAAACTAGTGCATCAGTTATCTCTTTAAAGCTCTGATAAACGAGACCTGTATTTCTATAACAGTCATCGAATTTATGTTTCATCAGGCTAGCGCCTTCAACTCCATCTTCTAAAACAAATGCTGTTGCAACTGCTATTGCTGTAGCGTCTTCCTGTTTGAGGCCTATTAAGTATTCTTGTAGTTCCGCAAGTGCTCCATCTAAAGCCATACAGGAATGTTCGAACACTACGAGTTCCCCCCAACGTTTAAATTTTTGTTTATAGGATTTTAAAAGGTTAGCTTCAATAACTTGTAATGCAGCAATGAGTTCTTGGTTAAATGGGCCTTCTGCACGGTAAAGAATAATGCCAGATTCATAAATAGAAATAGATATTCTTCCATGTGGTCGAAATTTCAACGGTTCCACGTCATCAGTACTTATATTAATCATCACTAGACACCGTTTAATTTGATCAAATTACATTAAAATAACCTTAGCATAACTAGCTATTTTAACAGAATATTAAATGTGCGTAATTTTCTTATTGTAGACAAGCCTATTATAAAATACGAATTCATCCTCCTTACTAAGCAGCCTATAGGTATTACCTTTTGCTATCTACTTTAATTATCATTAGGCTAGCCAACAATAGCCACCGTAGCCCCCCCACATTGACCGCGTTTCAAACGGCACTGAGTTTACCATGGGTAAACGTTGTTTCAGTTGAGTATAAACTTTTAATGTAAGTAAAAAAGAAAACAAAATAAACTGCCATGCGCGACCGCTTTCCATAAAGTTTAATCACTTCAAAAAAGAAACATTTATAAAGACTCTGAAAAATTGATATATTAAAAGCATAACCGTATTTAAATAACTTCATATTAGTAAAAACCCTTTAATATCTTATGCTTTCTGCTTTTTCACATCTAAAACAAACAATAGAAAACTATCACCCAATATCTTCTGATACGTGGGGTATCGTTAAGCAATGCTTAACGTCAAAATATGTCAAAAAAGGTGAAACTCTTTACGCTGTGGGACAGCAACCGACAAGTTTCGCATTTATCCATAAAGGCTTAACCCGAGCATACGTAGCTGATGCTGAAGGCAATGAGTTCAACAAAAATTTCTTTTATGAAGGACGTTTTCCCGGCTCTATGAGTGCTCTAATAAAATCAGAAACTAGTTTTTTAGGAATAGAGGCCCTTGAAGATTGTGAAATTGTTGAAATCGACTTTAAAAAATTTAGAAGCGCATTATTTACTAATTCAGAATTAATGAGCTTTCACATTCGATATCTTGAAACACACTGGTTATTAGAAAAAGAAACCAAAGAAATAGGCTATTTGCAGTTTGAAGCGAAACAACGCTACCTTCGGTTTTTAGACAATTATAAAATAATTTTACCACGGCTGGCTCAATACCATATCGCCAGTTATTTAGGGATCACACCAACTCAGTTAAGTCGGATAAAAAAAGTCATTAAAAATAAAGCTTATCAACATATGTAAAGGAATACTGTAAATAACCTCATTACACTAAGTGCATTAAATCAAACAGAGAAATAGTTTATGGATTTTATTAATGCACTTAATTGGCGATATGCCACTAATCAGTTTTCAAATAAAAAGTTAAATGGTGAGCAAATCAATGGCTTAATTGAAAGCGTGCGCTTAAGTGCAAGCGCATATGGATTACAGCCTTACAAATTATTTGTGATTAAAACAGATAAGACAAAACATAACTTGCTGCCATTTAGTTACGGGCAAAATAAAGTTATCGATAACTCTCACCTTTTAGTTCTTGCTCATAAAACACAATTAACACAAGACGACATATCTTCATTTATTTCAGGGTTAGCCTGTAGTCAAAACAAAGATACTCTAACATTAATTGATTATGAAAAAATTATACGTAATGACCTACTAGCAAAGACAAGCAACGAACAAAATGCATGGGCAGCACAGCAGTGCTACATAGCACTTGGAAAATTATTGAGTTATGCAGCCGTAAATAAAATTGATGCATGTCCAATGACAGGTTTTGACAGTCAAGAAGTGAATAAGGTACTTGGTTTAAATGAACAAGGGTTAAATGCCGAAATCTTATGCCCCGTAGGTTTTAGAAGTTCATTAGATAAAAGTGCACATAGATTAAAATATAGGATACCTACTAAGGAATTGGTAACAGTATTATGACAATATTGTGGCTTTTAGCATTATTAACTGGGTGCTGCATTGCATTACAAGCAGCCATGAATGCAAGATTAGGCCAGCTATTAAATAGCACCTTGTTAGCCACGGGTTATGCATTTTTCACCAGTTTCTTATTAGTGTTACTAGTGTCGTTATTGTTGAATATAAAAAGTGTTAGCGCTGACTTACAACAAATCCCTTTTGACATTATTCCATGGTATTTATGGTTATCGTGCGTATTAAGTGTGATTGGAGTTGGTAGTATGTATTGGCTTATCCCTAAAATGGGAGCAGGCTCAGTGATGAGCTACGCATTAACAGGGCAACTATTACTCGCAATGTTAATTAGTCATTGGGGTCTATTTGAAAGCCCACAAAAATTAATAACAGGAACAAAGTTAGTTGGCTGCTTGCTATTAATAATAGGTCTTATTTTACTTAATAAGGAATAACAATGACTATAAAATTAAAAGATAACTTAACAAACCTTAATTTATTTTGGCAGGCGCTTTCGGTAAAAAAGAGTGGAGATGAAATAAACTTACATCTGGGTTGGCCAAATAAAGTTTGGCGTAGTGACTTTAAAAGAATTGCTCGTGAAAAATGGAACGAAAACACTCACGTCACACTAGTAAAACCTGAACCACAAGAGAATGTAGGTATTAAAACTCAACTAACTGCAATGCATTTAGTCTTAGATAAAGCTGTAGGGTGTGAACACGAGCACACTTCATTAATCAATTCTATTGATGATCTTAAAAAGTGGTGTCTGGTGTGCGAGAAAGCATTTGATTATAAAATTGATAGTCGCTCACTTGCTCCACTGCTAGATGACAAAAATGCAACAATATTAGCTTTCAATGCTAATGAACAGCTCGCCGGCACTGCAATATTATATCAATCAAACAATAATATGGGCATACATCAAGTAGGTGTATTACCGCAATTTCAAGGACAAGGTATTGGTAAAGCACTATTACTTCACGCCATAGCAATTTCAAAAAACAAATCATGTAAAACAATGACATTGCAAGCATCTCAGGCGGGTAGCATGATGTATTTAAACTCAGGGTTCTCGACAATCACTGAGTTATATCACCTTGAATCTTTAAGTAATCATGAGATTAAAAACTAGCCTAAAGTATTCAAATAGTCCGTGTTATCTAGTGTAAAATTTACAGTTATTCCTTATTCTCAGGAAAAAGCTGTTCAAGTCGTGCTAGCGACTATTAAAAACAAATCGAATAAAAGATCTTTATGGCCAGTTTACATCTCAGTTTTAGGAAGGTATATGTGAGTAAAATGATTAACGAGATATTAATTAAAAACACTCAATTGGGATAGACATTATATCAACCTGTGTTTATTATTTTAATTAACGCAGGGAAATTGGTAGCTTAACATGACAACATCACTACCTTTTATTGCTATAAAAGCTAAAGCTAGACACCATTCACTCTTTTTAATTTTACTTGCCCTAGCTCTTTTTGTTTTCACCTTTATCATTAGTCAGTTTTATTGGCAGAGTCATCGACTGCATTTAATTTTTATTTACCTAATTACAATAGTGATATTGTTTACAGGGCTATTAAAGCGATCAGAGCCTAGCAACAGCTTTCAAATAACACCCAAAGGCATTTGGCATTATCATCGTCATGGAAGTTGGCGGTTAACTTGGCAACAAATACAAACCATTAATAGTATTAGAGAAGTTATTGGTATAACCACAATAGCGCTACCATATATTGGAATTAAGCTTAAAAACATCGAAGTTTTAGCGGATCAAATATCACCTAGACTTGCCAATAGACTTATTCACGAACAGCGACCTATCGTAGCATTTGCAATAAAGCAGCAATTACTTTCTTTTGAAGAAGCTCAACTTAACTTTACTCCCTTTGTTTTAACATCTGGCGGTGTAATTAAAGGACCATTAGCCGCCTTTCTACATCACAGTAAAATGCTGCACAATGCACTGGGATATCACCTGTATATCGATGAGCCTAGTACAGACAGAGAGCTCGACGACTTTTGCCTGCTACTAAAACAGTGTCAACGATATTGTAATAATTATCAGTAGCTCATATTGCAACTCCTTTAGCAGCTAATACTGACATTAACCTTTGAATATGAGCATGATAAGATAACCCTTCGCTCAGCACCTAGCAGAACAAAAAAACGTACAAAATTAAATAAAGTTAATCAAAGGACATTTAATGAAATTTTTACACTCTATGGTTCGAGTTTCAAATATCGAACAATCTTTAGCATTTTATATCGACGCATTAGGTCTAGTTGAAACCAAGCGAGTAGATGTGCCAGCAGGTAAGTTTACGCTTATATACCTTGCAACTGAGCCTGGAGAGCCAGAAGTTGAGCTTACTTATAACTGGGAAGGTGAAGAGCAATACACCGGCGGCAGAAATTTTGGTCACTTAGCATTTGAAGTAGATAATATTTATCAACTTTGTCAAAAGCTCTCAGACGCAGGAGTTATTATCAATCGTCCCCCTCGATGTGGTCATATGGCTTTTGTTAAATCGCCAGAAGGGATTTCAATCGAGTTATTGCAAAAAGGCGAAAGCTTGGCACCACAAGAACCTTGGTTAAGCATGGAAAACTCAGGTACTTGGTAAATTAAAATAAGCAATCAAGTAACAGCTTGATTGCTTTTTTCAGTCCACAACTTTGCGCTTTTATTTAAGCACAGAGAGCAAGTTGCTGTAATCATCAGTCCAAACCACTGAATCTTCAGAATTTATCGGCCATCGGCTTTCATAAAGTTTTACCATAGCACTATTAATAAACTGTTGATTATTAGTAAGTAACACCCATTCAGCTTCATTTGTATTCCCCTGCCCTTTAGCCGTTTTAAAGTACAAAGCTTGTTGGTTAAAGGCTGTAGCAAGGCCTTTTGTTAACTTGGTTAAATCTAAATGGCTATTGGATATATGAATTGCTAACACACCCTCATATTTTAATTGTTGAAAATAAAGTGTTAGCGCTTCTTCTGTTAATAAATGCACAGGAATAGAATCGCCAGAGAATGCATCAACGACTAACACATCAAAGTTATTTGGCGATTCTTCTGTCAGTGATACTCGACCGTCCCCGACCACAATGTTGACATCCGCTTTTGCTTGCGACAAGTAACTAAAGTATTGATTAGCCATATGAACAACGTCAGGGTTAAGTTCATAAAATGTATATTTATCGCCTGAATGACTATACGCAGCAAGAGTACCTGCACCTAAACCGATCACCCCAACTTTTAACGGTCTCCCTTGTCGAGATTGTTCAAGTGCGATAGCTACTCCAGTATTTTTTCGGTAATAACTTCTAGGTGTATTATCCATGTTAAGCGTATTTTCTGAATTACCGCTTTGACTGTTAACGAATCTTTGCGTACCATGAGAGGTATTACCGTCAATTAATCTTCGCTCAATTTCATTATTTACCGACACATCTTTAACACTTAAAATGCCATAAAAATTACGGCTACTTACAACATTTGTATTGGCAAATAAATAATTTAAATAACTAAATAAAATCAACAGAGTAATACCAAGAACCACGCTTGATCTAATAATTAACTTATTAGCTAACTGTGATTTTATCGACAAGTTTCCAAGGCTGTCCTTGTGGGTAAGACTCATGCACAACAACACATATACAGCCAAAATGCCAAGAGGAAACTCTAAAAATTGCGTAAAAATATTTTGCGCGACAAACGCTACAAACACACTTCCTAAAAAGCCTCCTAACGACATATTTAAATAAAAAAGAGTTAAGTGTTCCACCTTAGGTTTTAACCTAACAAGCTCGCCATGACAAAGCATACACGCAGAAAACAATATCACGCTATAAATAATGATCTGAGAAATAATGTCAAACCCAGAGCCAATAAAAAACATTAATATTGCGGCAAAAGAGCTAATAGCAAAAAGTACAAACCAATACCAACGCACATACCAACGCGGGCTATGAAAATTAATAATAAACGTTAGTAAATAAATACAAAGTGGCAATATCCACAGAAATGGCATAGGAGGAATGTTCTGCGTCATTGCATTGGTAGTCGATACTAATAAAACAACGCCTGTTGCTGATAACAAAAGCCATAATGCAATAGTTTTAACACTGCATTTTGAGTCTACTTTTTCCATTAGGCTTATATTAAGTTCCGTTAACGGCTGTTTAGCCAACAACAAACCGAGTCGAATAAAAGCAAGTGAAAAAATGACATAACCCACCGACCATACAAGTAACTGGCTAGATAAAGCTAACTGAGGCTCAAATATAAAAGGATAACTAAGTAAAGCAAGTAACGATGCAGTATTTGATAACGAATACAATTTATAAGGCAGCTTTGAGCTGTCTTGATAGCTCAACCAACGCTGCACCAATGGCCCCGTTGAAGAGAGTAATAAATAAGGTAACCCAATAGAAAATACCAATAGATAAATAATATCAAGTAATGGCGAACTTTCTTTAAATACAGCTACATTCAAAGCGCTATTGTTTAATGATAACGGCATAACTAGCAAGCTTAACACTAAGAAAAACAAGTGAATAAGTACTTGTTTTTTCAACGAGCTGACTTTAGTTAAATAATGTGCGTATAAATAACCGAGCAATAAAAATGCTTGAAAAAACAGTAAACAAGCCGTCCAAATCGCCGCTCCACCACCAAATAATGGCAAAATAAGCTTGGCAATTAATGGCTGTACTTGAAATAATAAAAACGCGCCAATAAAAATAATAAATAAATACAGCATTCTCTCTAGCATCCTAAGGTAATTTAGCCAGAGAATAATAACTGATAGTAGGCAGTTTTAATAGAATATCTACAGAATAGAAGACGGGGTAAATAACAACGTATTGCTAACTAGGTTAGCTATAAAAAGAAATATAAATTGAGTCACTAACTTAAAATAGAAAAAATAAAGCGGTCATTATTAAGTTACGTAAGCTCACCTATTAATAATGCCGCTCTTATTAGCTTTCCATGTAAAATATAAGCTTCCTGCTTTTATTTTTGCTAATCGTTTTTCCTAAAACGCTCATCCATGGTTGTTCGACTTCCTGTCGAAACTACACTCCTTGTCACACATTTAGCGATGACTAAACGCTAACATCCTTATTCTATTACTTCCTGTAATGACTTTAATCATCAACATCCATTTACAGCTTAATTATCCTTACCAAGCATTGATTAACGTCTGTTTACAATCCTTTGCTTGTCTTGTAGACAATTAAATAATAGCGAATAATTTAGACTCTAACGGGTAGTTTTTGACAAATAAAATAGCTACTTCACATAAAAAAAATTACCGGAGTAAAAATATCATTTAAAAATCATGTAATTAAAGAAAAACTGTAAGCTTTTATCAAGCAACTCATTAATAATTTCTTACTTGTATGCAAGACATGTCTTACACAAACAACCAATTAACGCTGCATTTTATTATTAACTAGCCTCTAAATATTATTTAATTTTGCTAATCTCCCTGACAAATAAAAGCAATATAGTGTAATCTTGCTTCAAAATATTAGGAGGTCGTGTGCAGTTATTTAAGTCGCTTTTTTGTGTAAATGGGTTTGACAACCGAAGTCGTTTTTTAATGATCAGTATTGCTACTTACATCATTTTTTTCATTATTCATGCTATTTTTTCCAATCATCAAATATTTACAATTACTCTTTTATTCATTTTAGTAACAATAAATATTTTTACCGCTTTAAGACGCCTTAATGATGCTCTACTAAATAGAAAGTGGTGTTTAGGCGCTGGCCTTGGTTTCTTAATTACCGGTTTGATCATCATTTTTACAGGTCATAACAGCGTTAATTGGTTACTATTGTTGCCTTTTTCTGTATCGGCTATTTTACTGACCTACCCGAGTAAGTCAGATCGGCCGTACATATTAGGCTACTCAGGGCCTGTCGATTTAAGTGAGTTTGACAAAACTAAAACAACACAGCGACGCCAAAGTATACGTATAGAACCAACGTTAGCTTCAAATCAACCAATTCAAAACGCCAATAGTGAAGTTTATACCACCGACCGAGCGTTTGATGTTGAAAGTAATGAGGTATATCGTCATGCGAGTGATACTAATAATCGTGCTAGAACATCGACTAACGAAAGTGATATTGGCGAAACAATCCGCCTAAAACTTTTTAGCGGGAAAAATGCCAAGTTAACCTTAGTAATCTTGGCAACCGTTATACTATCAGCAATACTAATATCGTTTGTTATATCTTTATTAAACAATGAGGAACAACAATCAGCTCCTGTAACTCAATCTGAAGTAAAGTCTGTTAGAACTTCTCAAGTGACCTTTCCAGATAACTTTTCACTGTGGTTATCTCAACATAAGGGGCTAATTGTTAACTGGCAAGCGGATACAACAAGCAAAGAGCAATTATGGAGCTTATCAACCGCCGAAGGGGAAAATAGCTGTCAAGAGATCGCTTTTAATAACGGGAATACTATTCGCACAACCGAAGTTTTAGTAGAAAATAAAGAAAATTATTTTGCCAGCTTTTCTCCACTTGATACAGAGAAGCTACTACAAGAAATTGCTTTTAGAGGTAATTTTACATTATGTGGTTATAAGTTTTCATTAAAAGGTAGCCAGGCAATATTAGGCAAACATGCTGACTATGCAAGTATGATCAGTTATTAATGCAGAATCATTCATCTGATACCAATTTTATTAATTAGGTGATCTACTTTATACGCAGGAAAAATGATCAAATTCATCTAATAATCAGTAATATAAACAGGTAGACATAAAAAATGCGGCTCAATTGAGCCGCATCTCTTTATATAGCTTTGTGCATCCTGCACACATTCAGTGTTCCCGTTTCATCCTTAAAAGGCCATCCCTAGTATATCCTAATGAATCCTGTCATTGAACTTAGCCCCGTCCTAGGTAATACATCATCCTAATGTACTCACATACATGTGAAAGCTATCCTTTTTGTCATCCTGACACCAAACATCCGTGCTTGGCTCACATCCTTTTGATATATTCCTTGTATAAGCATCCTGCTTATTAAAGTTTTATCCTTAAAACCATCCCTGATAGAGATTCCTTCTCTATGTCTTCCTGACAGGATTAATAGTACGCCGATTCCTAACTTTAAAAAGAACCCTAACATTAATATTTAACTTTCATATAAATGTAACTTTTATGTTAACAGAACATAACCATTTAATATCAATAACTTAAGAAACAAAACTGTAATCAAACTGTTACTTTTAAGCATTATATCTCACAGTTACGTGAGATATGTCTTACACGCTTTACATATAAAGTGGAAAATGGCTGTACAAAACCTATGCAACAATTTGATTAAAGCCAGAATTATTATCCAGAATGACTACCTAAACGTGTTAAAACACGTAACATGAAAGTGAATATTGTCGCTAGTGCCATAATATTAATTTAAATAACCGTATTATCGCAGTCACATTATTATTAATTGATGAGAATAAAGATTATGTATAAAACCAAATTACTCTTGAAAACAATATTATTACTCTTAAGTGTTAACGCTATAGCAAAACCTTTAACTGTAGAGGAAGAGCGCCTTGAAAAAGCAACGTTAGCAATGCCGGAAGTTATAAAGGTATTTTCAGCAAGAATTAATCAGTTTGGCCAGGCATACAAAGCTGTAAAAAACTACCAAGAGGCAAAAGAGGTCATTCTCACCCACGGCCAGCAACTGTGGTTAATGGCCAAAATTAATACGCAAACTTCATTAATTCTTGATGATCGTCCTTTATATTGGGCACGCTTGAGTGGAAGTAAAATTATCCGAGAAGGTTCTTTGAAGTTTTCCCCTACAAAACTTCAATTAAGTGCTTTAATCACCCTATTTGAAAAAGGCACTAGAGGCCAGCTCGATTTAGAGTTTACAAAATCAACGAACAAAAAAATATTACTCACCGGCTTTGATCCCTTCCTACTAGACAAAAATATTAACCAAAGTAATCCTTCAGGCATAGCTGCGTTAAAGCTTGATGGCCAAGTAATTTCTTATAAAGGTGTAACAGCAGAAATTAACACCGTTATGATCCCTGTTCGTTACAAAGACTTTGACGATGGAATAATTGAGTCATTACTAGCACCTTATTACGCACTAAATAACGTTGATATGATAGTAACTGTGAGTATGGGACGTGAAGAATTTGATTTAGAGCGTTTCCCTGGAAAACGAAGAAGTGTAACCGCACCAGATAACTTAAATATACTTTCTGGAGGAACTAATGAAAAACCTATTGTATCAAAACTGTATAACCAGCCATTACCAGGTAATGAATTTGTATTATTTAGCCTGCCAGTAAAGCAGATGCAAACGGTAAAGGGCCCCTATAAAGTTATTGATAATCACAAAGTAACCAGTATTGATGAATCACTCACGCCCAAAAAAGTTGAACCTCATACCCTATCGCAGCTTGATGGCCATATAGCTGTTAGTGGCTCTGGCGGTGGGTATTTATCAAATGAAATTTCCTACCGTAGTATCAGGTTAAGAAACCAATTAAATTCAAACATTCCCACAGGGCATATTCACACACCTAGAATTGAACAGTTTGAACCTAAAATAGAAGAAAAAATAGTACGCCAAATTAAAGCAATGCTAGAACGGTCGTTAGTTGCCATTTAGCTAAAAAACGCGTGAAAATAATCAGTGTGGTTAAAACTAGCTTGCCACACTGATTTCTTTATAAATTAATCTTGTTTTGATTCCGTTTTATTACCGGCTTTTTTAGCAGGATCGTACTTGGCAAACCACCCCATAATATTATCTGTTTTAGCAATTAATCGGCTAGGGCGCGACGCAATATAATGCGGCGCATTAGGCACATGAATAAGCGCCGTATCAACATTTAACATTTTCAGTGCAGTATAAAATTGTTCAGCTTCCCATGGAGGTGTTCGAAAGTCATCTTCTCCAACCATCATTAAGGCCGGAGTCTTTACTTTATCTACATAGCGGATAGGAGAAAATTTTAAAAATGCTTCGGGGTTAGACCAAGGGTCATCACGTATCCAGTGACGTCTTACATAATTTGATATATCACCAGTTAACGCCATAGTCATCCAGTTGATTACTGGTTTTATCGAAGCAGCAGCGGCAAAACGATTCGTTTTAGTCACAATCCAGGCAGTTAAAATTCCCCCGCCAGAGCCACCTGTAACAAATAAACGTTTGTCATCAACATATTTTCGAGCAACTAATTCATCCACTACACTCATCAAGTCATGATAATCGTTGCCAGGATAAGCTCGATCAATTTCCAATGCAAAATCTTCACCATACCCTGTTGATCCTCTTGGATTAGACCAAACAGTTACATAACCTTCAGCAGCATAACGTTGTATTTCGCTAGCAAAGTAAGGACCGTACATTGTGTAAGGGCCACCATGAATTTCAAGTATCATGGGGAAACTACCATCAGCTTTAAAGTTGGGCGGAAAAGCTACCCAAGCTTCTATTTCTTTTCCATCATGGCTTGACTTAACTTTAACTTCTTCCACCTTTGCCATTGCAAGATAAGGCAAAATATCAGCATTTAATTGAGTCAATATCTGCTGATTTTTCCCTTTATAATTGGCTATACCAACCTCAGCTGGTCGATCAGAAAAACCTGCCATATATGCAATTTTAGCTTTTGAATCACCACTAATAGAAAAACTCCCATCGGCATATGGACGACCAATAGAGCCTCCTCCAATACCGGTCATGAGTTTTGACACTCTTCCTTTTAAATCAACACGATATAAACTAATTAACCCGTGGTCTTCTGAAGAAAAAAGCAAAGACTTACTTTTTGACTCCCATTTAACTTGTCCTATACTTCCTTTAAAGTCAGCAGCCAATTCTTGTTGCTTACTCCCGTCTGCATTCATGATATACAAATTATTTTGCTGATAAGACAATACCTTGTCATCGTAACCTATGTATGCGATTTTTTCCCCATTAGGAGAAACAACAGCACCTCCGTCTGGGCCATCTCGATTAGTTAATGCCTTAATAGCCAGATTACTTAATTCCACTGTGTAAATCTCGCTTTCTATAAAATCTAGCTCGCGATCTTCTGCAGTATTACCCGTCACTATCACCGTATCATTATCTAACCAAGCTGAAGCATTCATATCTGCGCTGCCATGCGTTATTTGACGAGGTGTTCCTCCTTCAATAGGTAGAGTAAATACTTGGCTTACCCCTTGAGGTAAATAGCCAGCTCCATCAAACCTAAAAATGAGATCATCATAAACTTTTACAGCATCGTTCCACTTGGCACCTTCAGGTTGGCTAACAGGTGTTGAAAAACTAGGACTTTTCCCTTTTAAAAACATATTAAAAGCAATGTGTTTTCCATCTGGCGACCATATGGCTCGCGAAGGAGCACTAGCAAATTGTGCTAACCCCATACTTTTGTCTGATTTAAGATAATACAAACGTAACTCAGGTTTTCCTTGAGTTGCGGTTACAAATAATAAACTTTTTCCATCGGGCGACCAACGAGGCGAATGAGAAGGAGCCTCAGTATCAATCAGGGGTAAATGACTGTTATTTTCCGTATTAAGTAACCATATTTTACTTTTATCAGTATCCGTTAACCGATCCATTGAATGACGTACATAAGCAATATATTTACCATCTGGTGAAATTTGTGGATCTGTCGCATATTCCATGTCAAACACCTTCATCGCAGTAAAGCGATCAGATTGAGTGTTTTTTTCGGTAGCTAAGCTCTGAGTTATCACCAGCAGAAAAGAGAAAACAACTATCACGACTTGACTGTATCGCATGTTAAAAACCTTAATTTTTATTGGAGTAGGCCGCGCATAATTATCATGCGCTTATTGAGGTACTTAAGCGTAGGTTAAGATCAGTATATTAATCAAATATCACTAATAAAATAATTTGATTTTTCGTATTATTTAAAAAGTTATCTACAATAAATAAAAAAGGTTATTAAGTATTCTCACTCAATAACCTTTTTCATAATCTTTTAAAAAAATTTAATGTTTCGTCATCTAATTTTAACTTTCACGGTAATGAACCATTAATGAACCTGACACGTTACCAACATTTACATCTTTAACTAATTGATAATCTACATCAGAAAAAAACTCTTGATATTTTTCAGTAGTCGCGAACACTGCCACCCCTTCACTACTTGGGTGTTCTTCTAATACCGTATTAACTGCCGCCATTAGGTAATGACCAAAGCCATGGTGTTGATGTAAAGGATGAATAGCAATAAACGAAAGCATATGAAAAGTTTTTAAGGGGACAGAAGATAGGACTAAATTTTCTTTTTCGATCATTTGCTTAGTACTAAAATAACCTGCGCTCAGCAACATCTTTAAACGCCAATGCCAAAATCGTTCAGAACCTAAGCCGTCATCGGGGCCATTCAAACAGGCAACTCCGACCATTGCTTCTCCTAAATACAAGCCTACCATCGGCTGCTTTGCTTGCCAAAAAGCGCTTAACTCTTCTCTAATTGAAGCACGTAAACGTTGTTCGTAATCGTCTTTTTCGCTATTAAATATTTCTAAAAATACAGGATCATCATGGTACGCTTGATAAAGCAAAGACGCTGCGACTTTAAGATCTTCAGCCGCTAAATAAGTCGCTCTTATCTCGATATTCTTTTTGGTAGTTGCTACATCTGCCATCAATTTTATCCCCCTTAATTTCGTCTTATTATTGTTTTATTTTTATTTAGAATAGCTAACCACAATAGCAGGATATTTTTAATAAGGTCAAATATTATTGGCAAACCCCTTTTTAATATTTGATTAAAAAAACAACTAAGCATTTGTAAAAACAAAAAGATATAAATTTGCAACAATTAATGTCAAAACCAATCAATTAAAGACATTATTCATGGTATTCGTTAATATCCACCATTATACATTATCTAAAAGTTCACGATAAACTTATGTCTATATCAGAAGAAATATTAACGATTGCCAATCAAATTGCTAATGAAGGTAATAAGCCAAGTATTGCTTTGGTGAAAAAAAAATTAACGAAAAATGTCCCTTTGCCAACAATTATCTCAACGCTAAAAGTTTGGCAGCATGATCCCAGCTACACTGAAACTAAGCAAACATCTGATTTAACATCAACAGTATTGAGTACATCTGAGGTATCGCCACACTTATTACAGGCAATAGAAAATGCCTTAGCGCCAATCAAAGAAGAATTACGCGAAATTAAATTGGTATTAAAAGCACTTGAAAATAAAAATAGTGATATGTAGTAAATAAGTTGTAGCAACCTCACTACTATATCGCTGTTTTAAGTTAATTTGTGTTTATTATCAGTGTAGATTAATCGCTATGTATCACAGGTGTAAGCTCATTAATAAATTCATTTAAAGAATTTGCGAGCTTTTTATGTGGCTCACACCCGACTCGCTCCACCCAAATTTCTCCCGTGTCATTGAGCATGGATAAAATCATATCTTCTTCATCAGTTACCGCGAAAAAGATACTTACCTTTTGCTTCAACCTTTTTTTCATTAACACATGACCAATAATATTTTCCTGTAAGCGTTGAAAATCTTCAAAATTCCAAGCAAACAATAACGATAAATTGCCCTCGCTGCATTTGGCATCTATTGACTCACTAAAAAATGTAGAAAAATATTCTTTTATATCAGTATGTAATGCTATATCTAACGCGGACTCAATATTATCAAAAGTTAATTCTTCCTCGCTTTTCATTGGTTGCCAATGAATATGCTGCTCATCAAATTTTGATTGTAAACATACTGAGGGCCAATCATCATCTTGTTCAATAATGGGCAAAGTAGCATGTGTTTCTTTAAACTGTTCAATAAAATTATCAGCTAATTTCCATAAAGATTGAGATAAGGGTGAATTTGTTAATGTCATCACAGCAGAAGATCCTTTAAAATAAGGTTAAAAGTAAACAGAAGATGAACGTTATGGCCAATTACCAGCATTCAAAAGAGTTAACTGAATTAACTCTTGGAAAAAAAACCAATTACAGCAGCAAATATAACGCAGATTTATTGCAAGCGGTACCTCGAAGTTTAAATAGAAATGACTTAAAACTAAATAACAGTAATTTACCTTTTAACGGTGAAGATGTTTGGTATGGTTACGAATTATCATGGTTGAATAACCAAGGAAAACCTGTAGTTGCGGTTGCTGAATTTAGGTTTGCCTGCACAAGCCCTAATTTGGTCGAATCAAAGTCATTTAAATTGTATTTAAATAGTTTTAATCAAACAAAGTTTGACTCGTGGCAGCAGGTTGAAGCAATACTTACTGCAGATTTATCGTCCACCAGTGGTGAAAAAGCAACAGTATCTTTATTTAAAGTGGATAAATGCCCAGAACTTGCAATAGCAAATGTTAAAGCAGAATGTATTGATGAATTAGACATAAATATAACAAGTTACGACTACCAAAGTGCAATATTATCAGAAGTTCAAGCTGAAAATGGTGAGTTGAAAGAAGAGTACTTAGTCTCCCACTTGCTAAAATCAAATTGCTTAATTACCAATCAACCTGACTGGGCAAGTGTATATATAAAATACAAAGGTAATGCCTTAGATCACAAAACGCTACTTAAATACATTATCTCATTTAGAGAACACAACGAATTCCATGAGCAATGTGTTGAACGCATATTTACTGACCTTAACACATTTTGTCAATTGACTGAGTTAACTGTTTTTGCTCGTTACACACGTCGAGGTGGCTTAGACATCAATCCATTTAGAAGTACTCACGAATTGACAGCGCCAAATTTAAGAACTTTAAGGCAATAATTGCCTTATTAAAATATAGACCTCTACCTAACGACATAAATAATAATATAAAATGAAAAAAATAATTACTATTCTATCTTTTTATCAATGATATAAACTACTATTATAGTTAACAGTATTAGCACGTGAGCCCGTAACATAATTCAGGGATATATTACTTTTATGAATGATCAAACTGTTGCAAATGAGCAATTAAAGACGCTTAAAAAGAAGCTTGATAACGCGATAAATTCTCGCGCAACGCTAGAGAAAGACTTTAGTTCTCAAACGACGTTATTAACACAGTTTATCAATAAGTTATCGCAAGTTTCTAAAGGGATTGATTTAGAGCTAGATAACCGTCTTGCTAAACTCCGAGTGCTTTTATCTAAATCAGCGCCACTAGCTACTATCGAGCAAGACATTAAGGCGATTTCTCAATTATTACAACACCATTCTTCAAAAAACAATCAAAGCATTAGTCAAATGCACGATCAGTTCCACCTTGCGGGCAAAACCTTGCAAAAAGTTAACGGTCTTCCCGATGCATTAAGACGCAAACTTCGTACATTAATCAAAGAAAATAGTGATACTAAAGAAGCGCTTATTCAGTATGTAGATATATTTAGCCAGTTACTCGGATTTTATGATCATGCTTTAAAAGCGAAAACAGAGACACCAGCAGGAGGGTTACTTAATACTCCTTCAGCAAAAACTCAAACGGTTATTGCTTCAAGTAACGCTTCTGACGAAATTAACCCTAAAATTATTGACCAGTTCACCTTAATTTTGAATGGCTTAACTTTATCAGAGACTCACAATAAACAGCTCTCGAGTATTAAAAAACGAATAACAAGCAGTATTTCTCGAGACTCGTTGATGGATAGTTTTTTAGAAACCTTCAACGTAATTATTGAAGACTTTCAAGATGAAAGAAAAACGGCCGAAAACTTTTTATCAACGTTAAGTGAAACATTATTAACAGTTAAAGAAGCTGTTAAATCAACATTATCGAGCACACAAAATGGCCAAGATCAGCAAAACTTATTAAATGCTCAACTTAATAAACAAATCGTTGAAATGACATCAACGGTAAGCAAAGCAACCTCCTTAGATGACATTAAAGTCGGTATCAATCAAAAACTTCAATTAATTGCAGGCACTTTAGAAGAAAAAACTACGTTGGAGCATCAATCTCAACAAACACTAGAAGCACAATTAAACGCCATGACCCAAAAAGTATATTTACTTGAAAAGCAAAGTCTGTCGTTTGAAAAGCGCTTGCACGAACAGCAACTAAAAAGCATGCAAGATGCACTAACCAAACTTGGTAACCGTGCCGCATTCGATGAATATTTTGCCAAAGAAATGGTACGTTTTCACCATAACCCGTTCGACTTAGCACTCGTTGTTTTAGATTTAGATGACTTTAAACGAATTAATGATACATATGGCCATACCGCGGGCGATAAAACCTTACAAGTTATCGCAAACACCTTACAAAATAAATTAGATGACAATGTATTTATTGGCCGTTATGGCGGAGAAGAGTTTGTTTTAATTTACTCTGGTATTAAAAAGGAGCAATTAATCAGCGAACTCAATGCGCTTAAAAATCATATTTCACGGCTGCCGTTTAAATTTAAAAACAACAAGGTAAGTATTACTATGTCTATTGGAGCTAGTCATATTACAACTGATGATAACATTCACGTAGCTTTTGAAAGAGCAGACCAAGCACTTTATAAAGCAAAAGAACAAGGGAAAAACCAAGTCGTTTATTATTAAACCCTTTCCATTTCACATTCTCTTTTTATTTTCTTAAATCTAAGGATAGTTCTCGTATGCATACTAAATTAAATCCTGTAGGTAAAATGAATTTACTTTCTCAAGTAGAGGTTGATCAATTACAAGAATCAGCCTCAGGGAATTTATATCAACTTTATAGAAATTGTTCTTTGGCGGTATTAAATGCCGGCAGTCATACCGACGATGCTGAAGCGATTTATCAACAGCACCAAGAGTTTCAAATTCAAGTGTTAAGACGGGAGCGTGGTATTAAGCTTGATTTAACAAACCCGCCTGCTCATGCCTTTGTTGATGATAAAATAATAAAAGGCATACAAGAGCACTTATCAGCAGTACTTCGCGATATTTTATTCACCAATAGCCGCTACCAACACTTAACGAATGATCCCTTTCCGTCTTCAGAACATATCACTCATGTCGTTTTCGATATTTTGCGTAATGCTAATGTTATTTTGCCAGAAACAGGTGCTAATTTAGTAACCTGCTGGGGTGGTCATTCTATTAATCACACTGAATACAAGTACACGAAAAAAGTAGGCTATCAGTTAGGTTTAAGAGGCTTTAATATTTGTACGGGTTGTGGCCCTGGTGCAATGAAAGGACCAATGAAAGGCGCCACAATAGGCCATGCGAAGCAACGTAACAAAGACGGTCGATACTTAGGGTTAACCGAGCCGAGTATCATAGCTGCCGAGCCACCCAATGCAATAGTAAACGAGTTAGTTATCATGCCCGATATTGAAAAAAGGCTTGAAGCATTTGTCCGTATGTCACACGGCATCATTATTTTTCCGGGTGGTGCTGGCACAGCTGAAGAACTGCTCTATATTTTAGGAATTATGCTCAACACTAAAAACCAAGGACAAAAACTACCAATAATTTTAACTGGCCCAGCAGAATCCGCAGACTACTTTAATGAAATAGATGCTTTTATTGGCGCTACCTTAGGAGAAAAAGCGCAACAACTTTATCAAATAATAATTGATGACGCCGAGGGTGTGGCAAAAGCCATGAAAGCAGGATTAGCAGGCGTTATTGCTCACCGTAAACAAACAGGCGATGCTTATCACTTTAATTGGTCATTATACATCGAGCCTGACTTTCAACATCCTTTTGAACCTACTCATCAAAAAATGTCTGAAATATCTATTGAGAGTCATTTAGAAACAGCCACACTTGCTGCTAATTTACGACGTGTATTTTCAGGTATAGTTGCAGGTAATGTAAAATCTTCAGGTATCAAAGCTATTCGCGAACATGGTCCTTTCGCTATATCAGGAGACAGTAAAATAATGTCGTTAATGGATAAGTTACTTAAATCTTTTGTCAAACAACAACGAATGAAGTTACCCGGCAGTGAATATATTCCTTGTTATCGAATCTCAGAGGATCAAAATTAATGGCAATGCATGTCATACTTATTGACGCACTCAACCTTATTCGCCGAATATACGCAGTTCAAGAAAGACCTTTCTCATTAAACGAGAAAGGTCTTTCGGAAAATACCCAACAGCAAATATTAGCCAACACTCAACAAGCATGTGCTTTAGCCTTGTCCAAAATATTATCGAGCATGCAAGCAACTCATGCACTAGCTGTTTTTGACAGTCAAGCGCCTTGTTGGCGTTATCAGCTATTTCCTGATTATAAAAAAGGCAGGAAAAAAATGCCGGAGCACTTATCTGCTGCACTTAGTGATATTCAAGATGAGTTTATGCATCAAGGTGTCGACTCGCTGATCTCTGATGAAGATGAAGCTGACGATCTTATTGCAACTTTAGCGATTAAAGTTGCTGAACGAGGTGAAAAAGTAACCATCATCTCGACTGACAAAGGCTTTTTATCCTTACTCAACCAACAAATAAATATATACGACTACTTTAATCGGCGCTTGTTAAATGAAGAACACGTTGAAAATAAGTTTAATGTTAGATCAAACCAACTTATCGACTTTTGGATGTTGACAGGAGATACCACGAACAAAATCCCAGGTATTGCCGGTATAGGCCAGGTAACCGCATCATCACTGTTAACTGAACATCAATCCATTGAAAGATTAACGACTGCAGAAGAGGTAAAACAATCCATTAAAGAAAAATTAACTGATGCGCAAGAACAGTTAATTATTACGCGGCAATTGCTCACACTGAAAAAAGATATTCCTTTAGGCTTTAACCTAAAAGATATTCGATTACCTGTCAGTAACGAACAATAATGAATTTTTGCGTTTTTCAGCCTGTTTAAAAACTTTATCTCTTTACCTAATATCGGTATGCTTAGCTACATTCCACTGACACTAATGTTTAATTGCCTGATTTAAAACTAACACGATTAACTGGACAAGAAATGAATAAAAAAATCATCTCTCGCATTGCACTCGCTTTAGCCGTTTACGGAATTTTTGTCGTGCTTGTGATTAACTTTTATGATGACAGCCCTACCAATATGAACTGGGAAGATAGAGAAGCCTACAACCGCCAATTTATTGCCAAATTACAATTAGATAAATTTACCTTTGAACAAGCGTTAGAACAATTGGGTAGCCCTGATATTACCGAAGCTAAAAAGATCAATGATAAAAATTATCAAGTGATGTTTTATCGTACACAGCATGTAAAGTCTGACGATATAACAACACAAGAAGAGTGCACATTCCTACTTTTTGTCAATGGGCAATTAAAAGAGATCGGTTTGGGCGAAAACTATCCTAAAAACTGGCAAATAGCACAAAAACAAACAAGCTAAAAAGGCAAATTAAGCTAAGAATTTCTACGACCCTTAGGTGATATATTTCAGACTAAAAAAACAGCAACTTTGTTGTGCTTATATCACCTTATATTGGTTTTATCATATGAACTGTTTCCTGTTTAAAGCCATTACTTAGATAAAAATATTCAGCTTTTTTATTATTAGCAAACACTTCTAAGTGCAATAACCTACACCCTAACTTTTTAGCCCAATTTTCAGCATGCTCAATTAAAAGCTTACCTAATCCTAAGCTTTGCGATTTAGGTGATACAGCAAGCAGTGGTATGGTGGCGCATATTTCATTTGAAATGCTATCTTGGTGTGTCCTTACATGAATAAAGCCTGATGGAGCATTATTACTCTCAATAATAAATGTAGCGTTGGGTTGTGAGGTATCAGCAAGCATTTCAGCAATATAACTGTCTTGCATTTTCATAACTACATCATCGCTATGCCAATCTAACTGTGCAACTTCAGCTAAAAATGGTGAGAGCCCAAAGATAAATGAGTGATCACTTTTCTGGGCTTCTCTAATTAAAGTTAAATTTTCCATAAGTATTTCTCGATTTTACTCTAATCTGTTTATTTGCTTATCAGTTTCAAATGTTCTCGCAAGCCAATTCCTCATCACCATAACCAACTTTTCAGGTGTCGCCATATGTATCATGTGTTGACTATTCTGAATAGCTGCTACATCAGCATTTTGTTTCTCTTTTATAAAACTAGCAATGCCCAAGTATGTTAATTTATTCATTTCTTCAAAACACTTCTGGTTAGGATTTCCTAGACCAAGAAAAAAATCTTCTGTTTGTTCTGGTATATGACTAATTGCAATAGCAGGTGCTGCTATTTCTGAATAATAGCGTTCTTCTTCCTCAGCAATAAATTTACCTAAATTTGAAAGTTCAGCAAATGGTAAGTAACTACCTTCAGGTGCTTTAACTCTTTGTGTATTATAAAAATTTTCTTGATACATCAGCATATCAATTGCTGCATAACCTAAGTCAGGGCAGGCTGCTAAATGGCTTTCCATATAATCTAAATCTTGAACAGCATCCATATAGATTAGCCCTTTCACTCTTTCAGGAAAGTGCCTCCCGAGATGATTTAATTCTCCCCCAGCAAAAGAATGACCTGCAAAAATAGCATTATCAATATGCATTTTATTTAAAATAATAATGATATCTTTAACCAATCTAGCCGTTGAGAAATTTTCTGTTCTAGATTCTGAATTGCCATGGCCCACACGAGTTATGCCGATAACTCGATATGAATCAATAAACGAGGAAACTAAAGGATCAAATGTATGAGCATTAAGTGCAAGACCAGCAAGAAATACAATGGGCGTACCTGTTCCTCCCCAGTCAACAACCTCTAACTTTATTTTATCGTCCATTTCTACATAATGTATTTTATGCGGTGTGGTATCTTTCCATTCAGTTGCATTTGTTACATTGCCTAGTAATGTAAAAATGAAAATTAATGTAATTTTAATACCTTTATACTCCATTATTGGGTTAAACGTCTATAACTTAAACATGAAAAAAATTATAGATATCTAACAATATTAATAAACAGAAAAACAATTATTTTTTCCTGCTTTAATATAATATTCTTTTATACTACCACTTTAGCGTAAGTTTCCCGATTGATATCTTCAACCTCAACAGAAATAGAACAATTCTTCATGAGCAAAGACTTGAGCTTTTGAAGTACTAATTGAGATAATTTTGATTTTTGTTCTGAACTTCTACCAGATAGAATTTTTAAAGTGACATGAATAAAGTTAATATCAACACTACCTGTTTGATAATTAGAATAAGCTACTGCTCTTACTTTGATATCACTCCCTTGAGGATCAAATAACTCGGATTCTAAAGCACCACGATGGACTAGACTTACTAACTTATTTCCCTCAATACTTTGTGAGTGTTCAATAATACAATGTGGCACTGATACCTCCTATAAATGTCACACTATTAAAAGTGCAGACAACTGGTAGGCTAATATTAAAGTAAACGAATACAAGCCAAGCGTTTTGGGTCTTTTTTATTACAAACATCTTTATTAGTGATTGGCTTTACCTGCTTCTAATATAGGTAATCCAGCTTCAGTAGGAATATATATACGCTCCCCTTTTCCATCCTGAAGACCTTTAATCCAAATATAGCGCAAATAAGCTTCATTACCCTTTAGTGACTCACCAATTATTTTATTTGCTTCTGCGGCTGCTTTAGCACGTTCAATATCTGCTTGACCTTCTGCTTTTGCCTGCACTATTTTGGCTTTCCCATCAGCTTCTGCAAGTGTGACTCTAGCCTTAGCTTGCATTAATGCAGCAGCTTCTCTAGCTTTAGCTTCTTCAATTAATATTTGCTTACTCCACTCAGCTTCTTTTAAAGAAGCTATACCATTCATTTCTAGCTTATAAACTTTATATTTTGGCCAAGCCCATAAAGCAACAATGATTATTAGAATAAAAAATAAAACAGTAGCAACTAAACCACCAAATGCAATCGCATTCCTATTAGGGTGCATAAAATATCCTCAGTACGTATAACGCTTTTTATAGTGAAGTCAAAAAATCAATCGACCTAAAAGCCAGTTAAGTAACCGTCAATATCGCACATTTTCAATATGTTACAAACTAAAAGTAGCTTTTTTCTAAATTATACAAGGCTAATATGTACTACTATCACCTAAAAAAGCATAAGCAGTTTTTAATGTGTAACCAATAGAGTCTCTAATTTAATAAAGCAATAAATCTGAAAGGTAAAATGTGACGAGTTTAATTGAATACTTTTTTCATTATTTTTCAAAAAATAATCAATTGTCCTAAATCAAATTTATAATGAATAGCTTAAACATTCTACACATAATTAATTTATCTGTACTAAAATACAAAAGTAGTTAAATTTATAGGTCATGAAAGGTTTAAAGCTCGCTTAAAAAGCCTCTTCATGGTATAAATCTGCACAATTGCTCAACTGGTTTGATCAGCTTGAGTACTCGATTTTAAAAGCTCCCTTTAAAAGGTAAAAGTAATGACTAAGCAAACTATCACGGTTATCCCAGGCGACGGCATAGGACCGGATATTATTGACGCCACGATCAAAATTCTCGACAAAGCAGGCTGTAATTTTAACTACGAATATGCTGATGCAGGTCTTATTGCCTTAGAAAAGCATGGCGAATTAGTACCAGAAGAAACATTGCGTTTAATAGAAAAAAATAAAGTGAGCTTAAAAGGGCCATTAACTACGCCAGTGGGTGAAGGCTTTACTTCAATTAATGTTACGCTTCGTAAACACTTTAATTTATATGCTAATTTACGCCCGGTTTTATCGTTTAAAGGCACAAAAGCTCGTTATGAAAACATCGATATTTTAACAGTACGTGAAAATACGCAAGGTATGTACTCAGGCGCAGGACAAGTTGTTTCAGAAGATGGAACTCAAGCCGAAGCAATGAGTATTGTTACTCGTGAAGGTGCTGAACGTATTTTAACTTTTGCTTACGAAACCGCTAAAAAAGAAGGCCGTAAAAAAGTAACAGCTGTTCATAAAGCTAACATACTTAAATCGACTTCAGGTTTGTTTTTAAAAGTGGCTCGAGAAGTCGCTGCACGCTACCCTGAAATAGAATCAACAGAGATGATTGTTGATAACTGTTGTATGCAACTAGTGATGAACCCTGAACAATTTGATGTTATCGTTACCACTAACTTATTTGGTGATATTTTATCAGATTTATGTGCAGGCTTAGTTGGCGGTCTTGGTATGGCACCAGGGGCTAATATTGGTGAAGAGTGTGCTATTTTTGAAGCTGTTCACGGAAGTGCACCAGATATTGCTGGTATGAACCTAGCTAATCCAACATCGGTAATTCTTGCTGCTATTCAAATGCTTGAATACTTGGAAATGCCAGATAAAGCTGAAAGTATAAGAGCAGCTATTACAGATGTAATTGCCAGTGGTGACCGAACAACTAAAGATTTAGGCGGCACACACGGTACAACTGACTTCACCGAAGCAGTTTTAGAGCGTCTTTAAATAAAACTGACTCTACCGATAACCTTATTCTATATTGTTATCGGTAGATGATTTTCTATTTATGTAAGGGACAATTAAGCTATTTACTCTACCTCAACTCGCCTCTACTTCATTGACACTTAATCTAATTCTTAATCTTAATCTAATTCTTATTTGCCCGTTTAACACCAAGCAAACTAATCAAGTTGTGGTAATGGCGATAATAATCTTGCATGTACCGTCACTTCTTCACGATCGTAATATAAATGTTTCGCGTAAAGTTCGTACTTAACTTTATGTTTAACAAACTCATCTTTTATCAACTGTAAATCTTCATTTACTTGTTGGTAGCGCCCTTTCATAGGCAATTTAAGGTTAAATATTGCTTCTTTACAATAACCTTTAAGCAACCAATCTGCCATTAATTTGGCAACACGTGTTGGCTTCTCAATCATGTCGCACACTAGCCAATGCACATTCTGTTTCATTGGCACATACTTAAAACCATCCATCATTTTATGCTTAACTTGCCCGGTTTCCATTAACGATTCAGCCATGGGGCCATTATCGACTGAGGTTACCATCATACCTCTGCGTACAAGTTGATAAGTCCACCCCCCAGGGGCAGATCCTAAATCGACCGCATTCATGCCAGATGTTAAACGCTCCTCCCATTCACTTCTAGGTACAAAATATAAAAATGCTTCATCAAGTTTTAGTGTTGAACGACTCGGTGATTGGCTAGGAAAGCGTAAACGCGGTATCCCCATAACATGAGGCGAATTATTTTCATGTAATGAGAAACCTAAAATAACTTCTTGTCCACTAAGAAAAAGTGCATGTAAGATAGCGCCGTTTTTATCTCCTTTTTCACTTAAACATTTTACTTTTCTCAGTCCTTGTCTAAGTGGTACAGCCAATTTACGACAAAACTTTGAAAGTGCCTTACCATCGTTGGTATCTGGGGTTTCCATACGTAAGTCGGCGTATTGCCAATCGGTGCCTAACGCTTCGGTTATCGCTTCTACACGGTTATATTCAGGTAAATCAATTTTATCGGTTAAAGTCACGAACCACTGACGGGTAAATATTAACCGTTTAAGAGGTAATTTACGGATAAGTTTTTCACCGTCATCACTTTCATGCAGATGAAAGAAAACTACCCCCTGATTTTTTAATAACTCTAAATAACCATACATTTCATTCCAAGAAGCTTTTTCTTGGATCTCTGCTCCGCATTCTTTTTCAAAACCTGGTCGGCAGTATAATACGATTGAGGTCATAAGTTGTTTTACCTAATTGTTTACTAAATATAATAATGTCAATGAGTCGAAATATTTCATACTTGTTTTGGCTTAACTAAAGTTATCCCTACCGTAGTTATAAATAACCAGCCTATCGAGAATAAAATACCTCCCAATGGAGTGACTTTACCAATAGAAACTATTTCGAATATCGTTTTTAAATATAAGCTGCCGCTAAAGCATAAAATACCTAAAGTGAAACACAAGCAAGCGGCAATTAACCATTTTATCGGTTTAACACACCACCAAACTAAGGAAATTAACAACGCAAGTGTATGAATAAATTGATATTGTAATGCGGTCGATAATGTTGCTTGCTGTAATTGTGGCAAACTTGATCCAGCATGGGCTAACCAAGCGCCGAATAATACTGAAAAAGCACCACTTATACCAACAAAAAGAACGAATAAACGAATAAGATTAACTGTTTTCATCAATAAAACTCACGATTGATTTAATACTGGTATGAATATGTTGTTGATGAGTAAACCCTGATTTAACTCTAGGTTTTAAATTATGATCACCATCAGCTAAAAAATGGAGTTGGCAATAAGTTGAAAGTTGATAATCAGCAATCTCTTCTTTACTGCCTAAGGCATCGCGCTCTCCTTGCACAATCAACACTTTTTTTTGTGTTAACTGTAGTGGTTCTAGTCGTAATTTATCAGGCTTTTTTTGAGGATGAAACGGATAACCTAAACATATACCCCCCCGTATTTTGGTAAAATTTTCTTGAGAAGCGGTTTCGTTCAGCAAGGTAGCCGCGACCCGCCCTCCCATCGACTTTCCACCAATAAATATTGGTAGTTTACTCTCAATTGAAGATAGTACTGACATAAAGCATTCAAGCAACTTAGGCATTCTATCAGGCGGGCGCCTTTTACCATCAACGGCACGTTTTACCATGTAAGGAAAATTAAAGCGTAGTACATTAACTCCCTCATTATTGAGCAATAAGGCAACTTCTTGCATAAAGTCATGATTCATATCTGCGCCAGCACCATGGGCGAGCACCAACAACGCTTTAGGTTGTTTGGCTACCGACAATATTTGCTCATCGTTCTGTCTTTTGTCTATTTGTTCTTTTAATAACGACATTATCTTATTTGTCCGAATTCAAGTTCATCTTGTTCCATTTCAACTGTATCTAATACCCAATCACGAAAAGCGGCAATTTTACCTATATCTAACTGATTTTCTCGACAAACCAGATAAAAGCTATTTTTGCTAATTAACACCTCATTAAATGGGCAAACTAACCGACCTGCATCAATATCAGGTTTTGCCAAAACACTATTCGTCAGCGCAATCCCTTGCCCATGAATAGCCGCTTGTAACACCATGGTCGAATGACTAAATATAGGCCCGTGGTTTACATTGATTCCTCGCACATCAATATGTTTAAACCAACGTTTCCAATCTCTACGCGACGTATCATGCAGTAATGTGTGTTGAGTAAGGTCGCTCAATACATTTAAAGGCTTAGTACCATTTAGTAATAACGGTGAACACACAGGCACTAAGTATTCTGTGTGTAATTGATCGGCATGTAAATTGGCCCAACGCCCTCGACCATAATAAATAGCAATGTCGACATCTTCGGTTAATGAATTGTCGCTTTTATCTACCGCTTTTATGCGAACATCAATATCACTATGAAGTAAATTAAAGGCTTGTAAGCGAGGAACTAACCATTGAATAGCAAAACTTGGAGGTAAACTAACCGTTATCGAACCTTTATCGCCTCTTGCCAGTAATTTTTCTGTGGCATCGTGTAAAGCAGTAAAAATATCTTTGATATCTAAAAAGTAGGATTGCCCCTCTTCAGTTAATAATAATGAGCGATTTTTTCGCATAAATAATTTTAACCCTAAGTGTTCTTCTAGGGCTTTTATTTGATGGCTAATAGCTGCCTGAGTTACAAATAACTCTTCTGCAGCCTTTGTAAAACTCAATTGCCGACCAGAGGCTTCAAATGCCCTAAGAGCATTTAATGGGGGTAGTCTGTTAGCCAAATCATTCTTCTTTTGTTAATAATAAAAATAAAACCCACCAATCATAATGCATAAAAAGACAACAATACCGCATAACAATTAGCTATTAGTTTTTCTAATGAAAAACATTATAATTTGTCATTTTAAAAAATACCAGTAATTGCGTATTATTCATCCCGTAGATGAAGGACTTCATCTCAACTCTCGATTTAATACGAGTTTAAATTAAAAGTGACTCCCAACCCACTTTTAATCCAGGCGAGAAAGGTCCTAAAAATTCTATACGGAGATAACATTTATTATAGGCACTTTTTATTAAGATAAGATTATGAAAAAAATTAACAAAAAATTGAACAGAAAACTCTACCTTATACTCGCTGGTATGTTTGCTACAAGTGTTTCTGCTACCTCTTTAGAGACTATTGAAGTAATAGAAATTGAGACAACGAATCATAATGTGATCATGAACCAAGCTAAAACTGACTTAGCGAGATCACTTAAATTAATGTCATTAGATACAGCTTTATTAGAAGCTAATGCTCAACAAGAATTAACGGCACAATCTGAAGTTTTTAACCCAAAAATCACTTTAGTTAATACTCGATTGATTGCTGATTAAACAAAATTTATAAAAATGCTCGCTGCGGTTTTATAATACCCAAGGGATAAATTATCGTGAAATTACTTTAATTAATCTATTTGGTATCAAGGTTAATGGAATAACCGATCAAAAAAGGTGTCAATGCGACACCTTTTTTTTTGTGCTTTTATGAC